>DBCJ01000130.1 GCA_002293005.1 Ignavibacteria bacterium UBA961
TATGCAAACATCCCTTATGAGGCATTGCAATTTTCTCCTGAGAAACAAGGATTTAGTGCCTCAATCACGATATCATTGTCAATTCGCGATACAAATGGAAAGAAGATAGCAGAACAATCCGTCGATCGTAAGATATTTGCTGAAACATATGAGCAATCTCGCGGAGCAAATGCGGAATTCAATCATGTGCAATTTCGGGTGCCCGCAGGATTCGGCTATCACACATGTTTTGTGAATGTTCATGATGCAGTGGCAAATACCGATATCCGTGAAGTGCGAACAATCACCATTCCCAAGTGGTCAAAACAAGAAAAAGATCATCGCTATCTATTCAGTTCCATGATGTATGCATCAGCCATTGAAGAAAAGAGTGGTGGGTCGATTGTCATTACACCACATCTCTCAGACAATGTGGCAGGCCTTATGGATGGTTTTTTCCTCTATGTGGAATTATATCATTTCGGTGCGGTGAATGATGAAGTCATTGGCATTTCATATACGATCAAAGATCAAAAGCAAAAGGAAGTGTTTTTGGAATCGGTTCCTATCACCTATTCATCAGGAAGAGCAGAATCTCAGCATCTGTATATTCCCGTCAAGCAAATGCCGATATTGCGATCCGGAAGCTATGTCATGACCATCATGGCTCATACCATGAAGAATGATTCGATTGATAAAGAACTCACTCGCATTTCGAGAACACTCACAATCGAAAAAACCATTAGCGGAATTGTCTATCAAGATTTGAAGAAAGCAATCAGACAACTGAGATTAATTGCCACTCAAGCCGAGATTGATCATATCAATGAAGGCGAAGATGAGGAAACAAAAAGAATGTTATTTGAAGAATATTGGAAAGGCATTGATCCGAATCCATCCACTTCGCGCAATGAAGCATTCGAAGAGTATTATGGTCGCATTGACTATGCAAACAAGAATTTAAGATCTTATACGGAAGGTTGGATGACAGATATGGGCATGGTCTATATCATATTCGGTCAACCATTTCAAGTTGAACGCTCTCCACGCGGTTCCGATGGCAGAACATTTGCTCGATGGATCTATCAGAATCAAAGACAATTTACATTTGTGGACAATAGCGGATTCGAAGATTTTCGACTTACAAGTCCATTTCCCACAGGCATTAAGTACAGATATTCGGGGACACAATAATGCAAAGGAAAATCAAGCTCCATCTCATTGTTTTCGGCATGCTCCTACTTTCGGGATGTCATACTTATGACAATTTCACGACCTATTTCAATACCTATTACAATATGGATAGATTGATTTGGGAAACGGAATATGATTTCGAAGGGACAGAAATCATGCGTCGTCAAAAACCGAGAGTGTTGACTCCGGTAGATAGTGGGATGCGCTTTGGCCAAGATGCATTTGGAAGACCGGCAGAGATACCTCAATTTTTGAAAGACATCATGATTGAGCAGACTCGACTTCAACCCGTGAAAGTGAAATTGGATTCCGTGATCATCAAAGGATCCAAAATCCTCAAACAACATCCCAAATCCGATTATGTGGAAGGTACTTTGCTCCTGATGGCAAAGTCATTTTTCTATCAAAGTGAATGGGTTTCTGCAGAAATCAAATGCGTCGAATTGATCGATCGATTCGCATTGGGCGATATGTCACCTGATGCACATCTTCTTCTTTCCAAGATATATCTCATTCAAAGAAAATATGCACTCGGAAAAACCATGCTTTCGAGAACGGCTGATATCGCATGGTATAAAAAACGATATGATATTCTCTCTGAAGCATTCCGTTTAATGGCAGAGCAAGCGATTTTCGATAATGATGAAGAAGAAGCGGTTAGACCATATAGACAAGCAATTGCACAAAGTGATGATGGTGAAATCCGCGCTCGTTGGCAATTGGATCTGGCATCTTTGTATTATCGACTGGGCAAATTTGACAGAGCCTTGAAGGAATTCAATGCCGTTCTTGATGAAAGTCCTGAACTGGTTCAAGAATTTGAAGCGGAATTATACAAAGCCGCATGCTTGATGTATCTCAAAAAACATGAGGAAGCACAAGCAATCCTTGATGATTTGGATGGCAATGAGAATTTCAAAGATTTCAAACCCGATATTCTAGCTCAAAGACTTCGCATGCTACGCATTCAAGGAAAGAAGGAAGAATTCGACAAAATGGCCTCTGAAGCTCAAAAGTATGCCGGATTCATTGCAATTCCCGTGGTGTATTTTGAACAAGCGATGGATTTGTACAAGAAGGGAAAATACGAGGAGGCAAAATCATATTTCGCAAAATCAAAACCCGTAAAGTCACAAGTAAGTCCTGCTGCCGCTAAGTATTATGGTTTATTGGCAGAATGGGGACAAAAACAGGATCTGCTCAATAAATCAAAACCGACTTTGGATACTTCAAATACGGATTCAACAGCAGTAGCAGTTCATGATTCGGTTTTCACCCAATACAATTTGACGAATTATCTATTGGCAAGAATTCATGATCAATTAAATAATCAAGACTCGGCTTTACACTATTATACTATAGCCGCACAATCAGCAAAATCGAGTGATTCCAATCGTGCGCAATATCTATTTAGTTATCAGAAAATGATACGCAAGAATCAACCCGAATTGGCAGATTCCATTCTGGAAATTCTTGCT
>DBCJ01000141.1 GCA_002293005.1 Ignavibacteria bacterium UBA961
CCGAATTCAACTGAATCTTCCGCGCCTTCTTGTGCTTTGAACATAGCTTGCTCTCCACCGGCGATGATACCTTGTACCATATCAGGATTTGTGCCAAATGTTGGAGGACATTCCGATGCATCAACGATGCCGAGTCTTCCACTTGTTCCAGCGCCAACATAGAATAATCTACCACCTATTTTGAATTGTTCGGTGATGATGTCAACAGCTTCTGTGATATGCTCGAGTTCATCTTTGATTGCCAATGCAACCATTGCATCTTCGCTATTGATGAGCTCGAGAATTTCGGAAGTATTCATGAGATCGATGTCTTTCGATCTTTGATTTCTTTGCTCTGTGGCAAGATTCGATATTTCTTTGAAGAGTGAAGTCATGGCTTAATGTCTTGCGGCTCCGCCATCCACATTGATGGTTTGTCCAGTGATAATTCCTGATGCCGGCAAAGCGAGAAATGCCACGAGATTCGCAATGTCTTCCGGTTCATCGGGACGATGCACGGCTTGTTCCGGAAGAATATGTTCGAGTATTGTTTTAGATAATCGCACATCATGTGGTCTTTGCGTTGCGGTCAAACCAACAGTGATTGCATTGATCGTGATTCCATGCTTGCCGATTTCTGATGCGAGCGATCTCGTGAAACCTATCACGCCCATTTTTGCTGCGGCATAATGTGAGAGAAATGGAGTGCCAAGCCATACAGTATTGGAAGACATCGTGATGATTCTCCCAAAATTTTTGGCTTTCATTGTTGGAAGCACAGCTTGGGTGACTAGAAAGAGACTTGTCAGATTGATTTCCATCATTCGACTCCATTGTTCATGAGTGATCAATTCCAATGGTGCTTCATCATAGATGCCGACATTATGTACCAGAATATCGATTGTCCCAAATTCCTTCAGCGTTGCATCAATCAATGCTTGCACATCTTCGGGCTTGGTGCAATCGGCTTTCACGGTGAGTGCTCTTCCACCGGCTTGCCTGACTTTTTCTGCTGTTTCACTTGCATCTGCCAAATCTGCGATCACGACGATGGCACCTTCTTCTGCGAGTCTTTCACAAAATGCACTGCCATTACCGAATGCTGCACCGGTGACGATTGCCACGCGATCTTTTAGACCATGTTCAAATTCATGTATTTTCATTATGACCTTTCATATTATGCTCTTGGATGAGCTTTTTGATATGCTTGTTTGAGTCTGTCCACCGACACATGCGTATAGACCTGCGTTGCCGACAGAGAGCTATGTCCGAGCATTTCACTTACGGAACTAATATCGGCTCCATTGTCGAGCAAATGCGTCGCGAAGGTATGTCGCAATACATGCGGACTTTTCTGTGGTGATTCCGTGATCGGGTTCATCGCTCTTTTGATGATGCGATACACAACCGCAGGATTCATCACTCTTCCTCGATCGCTCAAGAAAACTTTTCCTTCAGGTTGGGCTGTCTTCATGCAAGCAAGCTCACCTCTTTTTTCGAGATATCTTTCGATTGCTTGATTTGCTTTTTGTCCAATCGGCACAATTCGTTCTTTCTTGCCTTTACCCATCACACGCACGGTTCCGGCTAATAAGTCAATATTCAGCATTGGAAGCTGTATCAATTCACTCACTCGCAATCCGGAGCTATAGAGTAGTTCCGCCATGGCTATATTTCTTGCACCGGCAGGTGAATTCGGCTCAAAAGAATCCATGAGCAATTCAATTTCACCTGGCTGTAAAAAAGAGGGTAATTTTTTCTCCGCTTTCGGCGTGGATACAATCGCTGCGGGATTGCGATCGATCCACGATTGCCGATAAGCGAATTTAAAGAATGATTTTACCGCCGAAATTTTCACTCTGAGTGATTTCTTGGCGAGTCCGCGATCATGCAGATAGCCTAAAAAGGGTCGTATATCCGCCGGTTCTATGGCATTTATTTCAGGAATTACGCCATACTCCGCAAGAAAATACTCCTGAAATTCAAGCAAGGCACATTGATATGTTTCAATCGTATGCGGGGAATATCCTTTCTGCAATTCACATGCCGAAAGGAAATGTCTGAGCGCTTCTTGAAAATTCATGGACATGTCATATTCACGGATACTGAGCTGTTTATTCCTGCAAAAATCAAGCCATGAATATGAGGTTCTGAAATTTGAGTCGTGAATTCTAAAGGGTCTCCCTCCAATTTCGCATATTGCATCCCTGAATATCACTATGGAAAACAAATAATGTCAGACAAATTTCAGTTACTGGATGAACTCCGCAAAGAGGCCATGCTAGGTGGCGGAGAGCAAAAAATCGCGGATAGACACAAAAAAGGAAAATTGACGGCTCGTGAGAGACTCGATCTTCTGCTCGACCCGGATTCTTTTGAAGAAATTGACATGTTTGTCAGACATCGTTCCACGAATTTCGGACTCGAAAAGCAAAGACCTCTCGGCGATGGCGTGATCACCGGGACGGGTCGCATTCATGGCCGTACAGTCTGCGTTTTCTCCCAAGATTTCACCGTTTTCGGTGGCTCTCTCTC
>DBCJ01000098.1 GCA_002293005.1 Ignavibacteria bacterium UBA961
ATTGAATTGGAAATCTTTCACTACCAATGAAGTATGATTCGCTTCATTTAAAATGTTGTTACCATGATTTCTTTAACAGTAGAAACTCCTGAAGCAATCAATAATGTTGAGAACCCAAAATCAAAGTACTTTCATGAATCATAGAAATACCTCTTACACATTCATATTCCTGTTATTGCTCCTCATTTCTTGCGGAGAAGGATTGGCACCACCAGAACCAGATCTAAAAGTTGGGCCGGGCTTGCTTCGTGGAACCATCATTTATGAAGGTGGAGTGCAAGGTTGGGAAAATGCTCCTGATAGTGTGGTCGCCATTCGTGCTGCCGGATTCCTGTCATATCCACTTCCGGATAGTGCGGGCATCATCAATGAATTGCTGAATGGCAGAGCCGTGATTTCCGGATTCACATCGCTTCCGGTCTTTGTGGATTCATCAACATTTGAAATTCCGATTGAGAATACTCCCACCACATTGAAATATTTTGCCATTGCGCAGCAGACCTCAATTGATTTGAATGATCAAACAATCATTGGTGTATATTCCAATTTTCCTGATTTCACACCAATTCCAATCACAATAAAATCCGGTGATACGGTTTCAATTGTCATTAAAGTAGATTTTCGCAATCGTCCTCCACAGCCATTCTAATGAAGCATTTCATAATACTCATTATCTCATGTGCATGTTCGATCATGCATCTTCATGCGGGAACAATTCGTGGAACCATATTGGATTCACTCGATGCAATTCCTCTCTATGGTGCCAATATTCGAGTTGAGAATACGCAGTTTGGAGCAAGAACAAATGCGGAAGGAAAATTTGCGATTGATCGCTTGAAAAAAGGCGAGTACAAGCTGCGAATCACCTATGTTGGATATTCCACGCAAGTCATTCCTGTCAAGCTCACAAGCGATGATGCCGTTTTGAATCTCTCAATCAATCTCATGCGAAAAGATGTTAATTCATCCACGGTGATTGTTTCAGCCGGAAAGCGCACTCAATCCGTACAGGAAGTACCTGTTTCTGTAACACTCCTTGATCAGCAAGCAATACAGCAGAGAAATGTCAATCGCATTGATGAAGTTTTGCGTTATGTGTCGGGCGTTAATGTTGCAAGAGATCAAGTCAGCATTCGTGGTTCTTCAGGCTTTGCACTTGGAATCGGAAGCAGAGTCGCTCTCCTGCTTGATGGTTTTCCCATGCTGAGCGCAGATAATGGCGACATGAAATTCGATGCGCTTCCCATGCCCGAGATTCAAAGAGTGGAAGTGGTGAAGGGTGCCGGATCGGCTCTCTATGGCACGGGCGCATTGGGTGGAGTGGTATCACTTTTTACGAGAACTCCCGTTGATACGGCTCGCATTATGGTTAGGACATATGCTGGATTCTATACGCAACCTCGATTTGAGCAATGGCAGGTGCATGATGCGCCACCACCGCTCTATGGAATTGACATGAGTTATGGTCAGAAATTCGACAATCTCGAATTGACGATATTGGGTGGCACGCGTTATGATAAAAGTTATCGCTTGACAGATGAATCACGCAGGTATAATCTTTTTACAAAACTCAATTATACATTCGATAAGGAAGCGAGAACTACACTCATGGGCATCGTGAATCTTGCTCATGAAGATAAAGGAGATTGGGTGTTTTGGAATTCGCTCGATAGTGCTACCAGGCCACCAACCACATCCAATCCCAATCGCAAGACGATTTCAAATAAAGCGATGGCAGGTTTGAATCTAAGGCATATCTTCGAAGACAATGCATTACTCAATATTCGATCAAGTATATTTCTCACGGACTTTGATAACTATAATCTCCTTCCAAATGAAGAAGCAATAGCAAGTTCTGCAAGTTCATTCAATACAGAAGTGCAATACTCAAGATCACTTTCAGATGCAGTGTTTTTGACCGCAGGTATCAATTCCATTATCAATACGGTAAATGCACCGATCTATGGAATTAAACAGCAGAGATTTTTCTCCGGATATGCGCAAACTGAAATCAAGCCTGGCATCGAGGGATTGATCATGACCATCGGGGGAAGAGTAGATCATGAGCAAACAGATACTTCAGCATCGCATTTCGTGATTTCTCCAAAGATTGCCGCAAGCTGGCTTTCTCCATTTGGAGTTCAATTCCGTGCATCGCTTGGAAGAGGATTCAGAGCCGCAACCGTGGCAGAACGATTTGCCGCACTGAGATTTCAGGGAATCACGGTGAAATCCAATCTTGCGATCAAACCGGAATATAGCATGTCTTATGAAATCGGCGCTTCAACAGTTCTTCCTCTGAATGAAGAAGCAGACATGCTCATGATGGATTTTGCGATATTCAATAATTCCATGGATGATTTGGTGGAACCCGCCTTTACTTCCACCGGAAATATCATGTTTCAAAATGTGACTGCTGCAAGAATACAAGGTTTTGAAATCGGAATGAGAGCACAATTTTCAAGTGGCTTCGGCATAGAGTCTTCACTCACCTATATGGATCCGAAGGATTTGACACTCAATCAAACATTGCCATATAGATCTTCCATTTTATGGTATTCCAGAGTTTCTATTCCAATCATCGAATCCATTATGTTTCAAACCGACTATCGATATTTAAGCAGAGTGGAATTGATCGATGCCCGCATCGCCTCTTTGGGATTCATCGCTGATGCAGATGCGCGCGTGCCGATCCATGTATGTGATATGCGATTGATTCTAGACATGAAATCCGTCATTGGAAATCCAATGACGCTGACTTTGAATGCAAAGAATGTACTCGATTATTATTACACCGAAATCATGGGCAATTTGGCACCGAATAGACAATTATCAATTCAAGCGGAAATACTCTTATGATATATGTAATTGTGCTCATCGTGATGGGTATGCTGAATCAAGCAAATGCAGATTCCACCATCATTTATGATTATGGCAGAATCATAAAACAACAGTCTGATGTTTTGCCATTCGATCCCGCTCTCAGACCATTCTATCATGGTGTGGCATCGGGAGATCCACTTTCCGACAGAGTAATCTTGTGGACTCGAATCACGCCCGATGTGGATGGTCCTGCTCAAGTGTCCTGGATCATCGCAAAAGATCCTTCATGCACGCAAATCGTGAATTCAGGAATTGTGACCACATCCCAAGAAAAAGATTATACAGTCAAGATTGATGCAACAGGTCTTGAAGCAAATGCATATTACTATTATCGCTTCACTCATCAAGGTAAAAACTCTCTCATCGGCAGAACCAAAACTGCTCCTAACACAAGCGTGAATTCTTTGCGATTTGCGATTGCATCTTGCGCAAATTATCAGCAAGGATATTTCAATGCCTATGCACATTTGGCCGAAAGAAATGATCTCGATGCCATTTTATTTCTTGGTGATTATATCTATGAATATCCCGCAAAAGGATATGGATATTCCGAGAAAGTTGGCAGAGCACATATTCCCGAACAAGAAACCATTACTCTGAATGATTATCGCATTCGCTATTCCTTCTATAGATTAGATCCTGATTTGAGAAGAGTGCATCAAGTGCATCCCTTCATCGGAATTTGGGATGATCATGAAACCGCGAATGATTCTTGGCCCGGTGGTGCAGATAATCATCAACCGGAAGAAGGTGATTGGGAAGTGCGCAAACAAGCCGGCAAGAAAGCATATATGGAATGGTTACCCATTCGTGAACAAGATTCCTCAGGCACTATTTATCGTGCATTCTCTTATGGTTCACTATGCGATCTCTATATGCTTGATACAAGACTTGAGGGTAGAGATCAACCGATGGGAGCAAAAGATACCACAAGTACCGCCATCGATACGGCTATTTGGCAAAGTCCTGATCGAACATTGCTCGGAAAGAAACAATATGATTGGCTAACTTCTTCGCTCAAAAATTCAAAAGCCACATGGAAAATCATCGGTAATCAAGTGATGATCATGCCACTCGAAGGATTCACCAATCAAGATTCTTGGGAAGGCTATCCCGCGGAGAGAAAAGCATTGCTTTCCGGACTGAGAAATAATCAAGTGAATAATGTTGT
>DBCJ01000133.1:0-9159 GCA_002293005.1 Ignavibacteria bacterium UBA961
CACTCAATCGCCCTTTGTTTTTTTAGATGATTGCAACAATTTGAAAAGTCATTCGTTAAAGAGTCACCATTTTTCTGTAAATCAAGGATTGAGAAAAATTTATGTCAAAAAAACCAATCGTTTCTGCGGTATTGCTCATCGGTATTGGAATAGTTTTTGGAATTGCATTAGTATCAACATTTGATACCGGTGGCATAGGTTCCGTTTTTGCGGCGAATAAAGAAATCGGCGCAAAGAATCCACCGATTACATTAAGTCCACAGGTTCAGGCAATCAATGATGCATTTACATCTGCAAGCAAGACAGTAAACGCCACAGTTGTGAATATCAAAGTTATTACTGAATCTAAAGCAGTCAACAAAGATTTGCGCGATCTTTTCCGATTCTTCGGTGGTCCTGAAGACGCACCAGGTGGTGGTGGCGAGGAAAGAGAAATGCCAAAACAAGAAGGAGCCGGATCCGGGGTGATTATCTCGACTGATGGTTATATCATCACGAATAATCATGTGGTTGATGAAGCCAAAGAAGATGGAATCACAGTCATTCTTTCTGATAAAAAAGAGTATAAAGCAAAACTTATTGGAAAAGATCCATTGACTGATCTTGCAGTTATCAAAGTTGAAGCAAATAATTTACCCGTTGCTCATATCGGCAATAGCGATGAAGTTGCAATTGGCGAAATGGTCATCGCGGTTGGAAATCCACTCGGACTCAATTCAACTGTCACTTCGGGAATTGTGAGTGCAATTGGTAGAGGCGCATTAGGACTCAATCGCGATAGATATGCGGTTGAAAATTTCATCCAAACTGATGCAGCCATCAATCCTGGTAATAGTGGTGGAGGTCTTTTTAACCTTCGTGGCAGCTTGATTGGGATCAATTCAGCGATTGCTACACGCACCGGTGGATATATGGGTTATGGATTTGCCATCCCATCAAATCTCATGAAAGCTGTGGCTTTGGACATTATCGAAGATGGTAAAGTGGATCGAGGATATATTGGAATTTCTCTTCGACCTGTGGATGAAGTTTCTGCAAAATCACTCAAGTTGGACAAAGTAATTGGTGCATTGGTAGATGATATTATAAAAGATAGTCCGGCAGAGAAAGCAGGAATTGAACCCGGTGATGTCATTTTGGAATTGGATGGAAAACCCGTCAATTCTTCCAATGATCTTCAAAGTTTGGTTGCTCAAAGAAGAGCAGGCGATAAAGTCAATTTGAAAATCTGGAGAGATGGCAAGTCTATCACAAAATCAGTCACTCTCAAAAAAAGAGATGATGATAAAATGGCATCTAATGATGAGGGAGTGACAGGTTCGGCAAATACAACAGAAGATAATAGTAATGGAACTGTTTCATTCAAAGATTTAGGTTTTACCATAAATCCATTGTCTGAAAAAAACAAAACTGATCTCGAAGTCGAGAAAGGTGTATTTGTTTCAAAAGTTGAGCCATATTCCGTGGCAGGCCAAAGAGGGCTTTCATCCGGTATTGCTATAGTCAAAGCAGACAAACAAGAAATAACCAAAACAGGTCAGATCAAAAAACTATTGAAAGACCGCCAAGGCGAAGTTGTGATACTTCAAATCAAAACAAAAGATCGTTTTGGATTGGTATTCTTGGAGATTCCAAAGCAATAAAGCCATGTTTGGTCATCTCATGATCATTCTCTATATTTGCGGTCCTATTCATCGTTACAAAGTGAGTTCAGAATGAGCACTTATATCGTAAATCCCGTTGAAGTTCGCATGAAAGAATCTGCCAAAGGCAGTATTTATAAGTCCATCGTGGCCATGGGAATTCGTTCTCGTCAGATTAATGATCAAATCAAGATGCAATTGACTGCTCGCATGGAGAATGTTGAGACTGACACCGATGAAGCGGAAGGTCCAAACTATGATAAATTGGCCATCAGCCGTGAGTTTGATGTTCTTCCCAAGCCGATTTTCATTGCAATGAAGGAAGTCATGGACGATCAATTGACTGTCCGCATGAATGATGAAAAGTAAACGTTCTCAATGAGTCATTTTGAGCCATCGCCTACGAATGTGGAACGATGGCTTTTTTATTCCTGATGCTTATGGAATTGCAAGGTAAAAGAATCATACTTGGAGTAAGTGCCAGTATTGCTGCATATAAAGCACCAATGATTGTTCGTGAATTGATCAAACAAGGTGCGGAGGTGCGTGTAGTTATGACACCATCTGCCGAGAAATTTGTTTCTCGCACTGTTCTCATGAATCTTTCCAAGAATCCTGTTCCGATGGACATGTTTGAGGATGATATTCAGGATGGCGGTTCATGGCATATACATCTTGCACATTGGTGTGATGTTATGCTGATTGCGCCATGCTCAGCAACAACTCTTGCTCGCCTTGCGATGGGGTTTTATGATACAGCATTATCTATTATCGCTTGTGCTTTACCGAAAGACATTCCTTTACTCATTGCACCTGCAATGGATTCCGATATGTGGGAACATCCTGCAGTACAGAGAAATATTCAAACTTTGATACAAGATGGATCAATCATCATTCCACCTGCAATTGGAGAATTGGCAAGTGGAATATTTGGACCCGGCAGACTTCCTGATATTGATGTACTGTTAGCGCATTGTTCTCATATACTCTCAGGCAGCGAAGTTTCAATCCAAAGAGCAGCAGCTCCATCAGAAATTGAAATTCATGAAGAGATTCCTCAGCGATTATCTCTGTACGGAAAACATGTATTGATCACTGCAGGACCCACTTTTGAGCGGATTGATGATGTGCGATTCATTGGAAATTTCTCCTCAGGCAAAATGGGTTTTGCATTGGCCAGACAATGTGCAAAGCAAGGTGCATTAGTGACATTGATTACCGGTCCGGTTTCTCTCAAAACACCTGAAGGTGCAATTCAGAGAATCGATGTGGAATCTGCACATGAGATGCATGATGCAGTCATGAAGCATCAATCAAAGCAAGACATCATCATCATGAGCGCAGCCATTGCAGATTTCACTCCTGATAAGAGACATGAAGGGAAAATCAAAAAAGGTGATTCTGATTCAATGTCTGTAATGCTCAAAAAAACGACAGATATTCTTTCGGAATTGGGTAAGATAAAATCACATAATCAAATTCTCATCGGATTTGCTCTTGAATCACACAATGCAATGGAATATGGAAAGAAGAAAATCGCGGAGAAAAACTGTGATTTGATGATTGTAAATCTTGCAAATAAGATAGATAGTGGATTCGGTGGTGATAATAATACCATTTCCATCATAGATCGTGTGGGTGGAATCAAAGAATTTCCCACCATGACAAAAGATGCATGCGCGGAAGCAATCATCGAGCAGGTTCTAATTTTCGGTGATCAATCATGAAATCACCGCATGAATTGATTTTAAGAAAGAAGGTGAAGGAGCTGGAAGCGCAAGTTTCTAAGTTGCAGTATTCCTTGCTCATTGTCGAAGAGAAGTGGCAAGAGTTTGCCGTCAGCATGGAATGTTTTAAAGCAGGAAATCCCATTGGAATGCTTAGACTCTATTATGCTCCGTCCAAAAAGACATTTCGATATGATTTCAGATCATTGAAAGATGTCGAATTACAGATATTGCTCGATCAGAATTATACTCAATCAAACACAAAAAAACACAGAAATCATGAAGGTATCCACGCTTATGTCGATGGATCCTATATCGCCGGTAAAGTGGGATATGGTATTGCGATCATTCAAGATGACACCATGATTTTTGAGGATTTCGGATCAGTGAGTAATCCTGAATATTTGGAAGCTCGTCAAGTGGCTGGAGAACTCATGGCTGTTGGGAAAGTTGTGCAATGGTGCAAACAACATGGTCATCAAGAAATTACCGTTCATTATGATTATGCCGGCATTCGTGAATGGGCAATTGGAGCCTGGAAGGCAAAACAAGTTTTGACACAACGCTATGCACATTTCATTCGCACATGTGGTCTTTCCATCTCATGGAATAAAATCGCGGCACATACCGGAGATCATTGGAATGAATATGTTGATAATCTAGCAAAGCAAGGCACCCGGCTTTAATCCCTTTAGACAAAGCCCAATCAAATTCGTATTTTCGTACTCACATTCACACTTACATTGATCGAATCATGGCCACACCTTTGGATGCAATCTTATCATTAAGCAAGAGACGCGGTTTCGTATTTCAATCTTCAGAAATTTATGGCGGTTTGAATGGCTGTTGGGACTATGGTCCGCTCGGCGTTGAACTTCTACGCAATGTGAAAGAAGCTTGGTGGAAAGCCATGACTTTGCGTGATGACATAGAAGGGTTGGATGCAGCAATTCTCATGCATCCTCGGACATGGGAAGCAAGTGGTCATGTTGGACAATTCACTGATCCGATGATTGACAATAAAGTGAGCAAGGCCAGACATCGTGCCGATACGCTCATCGAGGATTATATCGAAAAACTCAGAAAAAAGGGAAAGACAGATCAAGCAAATGCCGTGGAAGCCAGACTCAATCAAGCAAGTGAGCCCGCACATTTTCACGCGATCATCATGGATGAACAGATCCCCGATCCTGTGAGTGGTACTACAGATTGGACAGATGTTCGTTATTTCAATTTGATGTTCAAGACTTTTGTCGGACCCGTTGAAGATGTGTCGAATACAGTCTATCTCAGACCCGAAACAGCCCAAGGCATATTTGTGAATTTCAAGAATGTATTGGATTCAACCAGACAAAAACCGCCTTTCGGGATTGCACAAATCGGTAAGGCATTCAGAAATGAAATTAACACCAAGAACTTCCTTTTCCGCACCCGTGAATTTGAACAGATGGAAATGCAATTTTTCATCAAGCCAGGTTCGGAAAAAGAGTGGTTTGAATATTGGTTCGAACAGCGCTATCAGTGGTTTATCGAGCATGGCATGAATCCATCATCATTGCGATCAAAACCACATGAAAAAATGGCGCATTATGCAAATGCAGCAACAGACATTGAATTCCTATTCCCATTTGGATGGGGAGAAATCGAAGGAATACATTCCAGAACTGATTTTGATTTGAAAAATCATCAGGAATTTTCCGGGAAGAAGCAGGAATATGTGGATACTGTAACGAAAGATCGTTATGTACCCTATGTGATTGAAACTTCGGTCGGTGCCTCTCGCTCATTCATGGCATTCCTCTGCAATGCATTCAAGGAAGAGAAAATTGAGGGTGAAAATGGTGCGGTTGAAACAAGAACCGTCTTACATTTCCATCCGAAATTGGCACCGGTAAAAGCCGCGATATTTCCACTCACAAGCAAAGATGGATTGCCCGAACTTGCTGAGCCATTGTATAAAGATTTGCAGAAAGAGTATAAAGTGCAATGGGATACTTCCGGCTCCATTGGCAAGCGATATCGCAGACAAGATGAAATTGGAACACCATTTTGCATTACGATAGATAATGATTCACTGAATGATTCAGCTGCCACTATTCGCAATCGTGACACCATGCAACAGGAAAGAATTCCGATTGATAATATAAAAGCCTTTTTGCGAGATTCACTCTAAGCTCATATGGTAAACCCGGGCAATGCGTCCGGGTTTGTCATTCATTCTCATCACAGCATGATACATGCTCTTGTATTTAGTATCTTTGCCCTATTCATATCGAGAAAAACATGCACAATTTGGTAGCCATAGTCGGAAGACCCAATGTTGGGAAATCAACACTCTTCAATCGCATCCTTGAAGAAAGAGATGCCATTGTAGATGCAACATCTGGTGTCACTCGCGATAGACATTATGGTCGCGGAGAATGGAGTGGCGTCGGATTCATCTTGATTGATACGGGTGGTATCGTTCCTGAAAGTGATGAACTCTTCGATAGAGCCATTCGAGAGCAAGCGCATCTAGCAATTGAAGAAGCACAGTCCATCATTTTTGTCTGTGATGGAAGAGATGGTCTTACACCTGTTGACAAAGAAATTGCGCTAACGCTCAGACAAAGCGGCAAGCATATCACATTGGCTGTCAATAAATGTGACAATTCCTTACAGGATGCACAGTTATTCGAATTCTTTTCACTTGGACTTGGAGAACCATTTGGTATCTCCGCATTGAATGGAAGAAGCACGGGCGATCTTCTGGATAATGTTGTGGAACCACTGAATAAAGATGAACATCTTGATGAAGACAGCAGATTGAAAATTGCATTGATCGGCAGACCCAATGTTGGAAAATCGAGTATCACGAATGCACTTCTCGGAGTCGATCGCGCAATCGTATCAGATATTCCCGGCACAACGCGTGATGCCATCGATAGTGTTTTGAAATATTATGGCGAAGAGATTGTATTGATAGATACGGCAGGTCTTCGAAAGAGAAGTCATATCAAAGAAAATGTTGAAATGTATTCCATCATGCGAACCGCTCGCGCAATCGAACGATGCGATGTGGCAGTTGTCGTGCTTGATGCAGAACGCGGACTCGAAGCACAAGATAAACGGATCATCAATGATGCTGTGGATGCACGCAGAGGCGTGATCATTGCTGTCAATAAATGGGATGCGGTCGAGAAAGAAACAAATACTGCGGTTGAATTCACGAAGAAAGTTCATGAAGAATTGAAAACATTCGATTATCTACCGGTTGTGTTTGTTTCAGCTTTGACAAAACAGAGATTGTCCAAAGTGATTGATATGGCAAAGGAGATACAGGTCAGAAGATCATCTCGTATTTCCACTTCAAAATTGAATGATATTCTTCATGAGGAAATCACGAAAACTCCGCCACCTTCTTATCGCGGACATGATTTGCGCATCAATTATATCACGCAAACGAAAGTTGCTCCGCCTACATTTGCCTTCTTCTGTAATCATCCGCAAGAATTACCTGATTCTTACAAGAGATTCTTGGAAAGAACATTGCGCAAGCATATAGATCTGGAAGGTGTTCCCGTTTCATTTCTTTTCAGAAAAAAGAATAAATCTGACGAAGATTGATCATTGATACATGAGGTATTTCATGCGTATAGTTACGATTCTTCTCATCTTGATTCTTCAATCAGGAATTCTTTTGTCGCAAGACGGCAAAGGATTTTCTGTAACGGTTGAAGCCAAAGTACAAAGTACACCCAAGCCTGCAATCATCTTGTCATGGAATAAGGATGACAGGGCGGAATCATATGCGGTCTTTCGTAAAGATCCAACCATGCACTCTTGGTCAGATCAAGCAGAATGGGGAAGTGCAATCGCGAATCTTGGCAAAGATGCTTTGACATATACGGATGAAAATGTCACTCCTGGCATCGCCTATGAATATCAGATATTGAAAGTATGTACTCCTGCGGGCATAAAAACATTGAATCTTGGAGTTACGGATACGGTGACATCATATTTCGGATCCGGTTATGTATTGTCCGGAATCAATGTGTCTCCCGTATTGAGTCGTGGTACTGTCATTTTGCTCATAGATAGCACGATGACGATGCCTCTATCGGCTGAAATTGCTCGACTTGAACAAGATCTTAAAAATGAATTGTGGACCGTGATCAAGCGCAGCGCTCCTCGTGCTACTGCATTTAATTCTGAGGCTGTTGCCACCACAAAGGAAATCATCTTCAGCATTATTGAAAAGAATCCAAATGAACAATATTCTATCCTATTGCTAGGTAGAATTCCTGTTCCTTATTCGGGTTTGATGGCACCTGATGGACATACTCCTGATCATGTCGGTGCATGGCCCGCTGATGTGTATTATGCAGACTTTGATGGTGAATGGTCTGATGAAAGCATCAATTCAAGTGGTGCATCAAGAGTTGAAAACAAGAATGTTCCCGGTGATGGAAAATTTGACAAATCACAAAATGATGCTGACATAAAATATCCGGTTGGAAGAATTGATTTTTACAATCTCACTTCTTTCGCAGAAACAGAACTTCAATTGCTTAAGCGATATCTCGACAAAAATCATGCATTCAGATCCGGTGCAATCAAACCGGTATATGAAGCAACGGTTGATGATAATTTTGGGGCATATGGAGAGGGTTTTTCCGGAAGCGCTTATAGAGGTTTCGGCGGACTTGTGGGCAAAGACAATTTCGTGGCAAATAGAGAGTTTCTTGATTCTACAATCACAACAATGTTTTCCTATGCTTGTGGAGCAGGATCTTATACTTCATGTTCCGGAGTTGGAGGGATCGCTGAATTTTCAAAGCGACCAATTACTTCGATATTCACCATGATTTTCGGTAGTTATTTTGGTGATTGGGATTCTAAAGACAATGTGATGCGCAGTGTCGTGGCTTCACGCGGAACAGTTCTGACAACAGGTTGGGCTGCAAGACCACATTGGTTTTTCCATCCGATGGGACTTGGAAAACCAATTGGTGAGGTATTGCTTGGAGCACAAAATAATACGCAACAATATATGCCATCAATATATGTAACCAAAAGATATCCCGGTGGAGTATATTATCAGGTGGCACCTCGTGGAACGCATATCGCATTGATAGGTGATCCGACATTACGCATGACATCCAATATGCCGATTGAAACTCCGAAGAATATTGGCGTTACCTCAACTGTCAGTGCGCAAATAGATTGGGAAAGCGTCCCAAATGCAAATGGATATTTGGTGTATAAAAGTTCTTCCGAAGCAGGCCCATTTGAAGCATTGACGCCGAGCCCGATCACAGAAACAACATTCAATGATATTAAAGCAAATTGGAAACAAGATGTAGTATATCAAGTGCGTGCAGTGATGCTTCGTGAGACAAAAAGCGGATCATTTTATGAAGTGAGCGCGCCGAATACATCTGAGAAAATCAATGTATCTGTTGACGAGAATGCAGCTCAGGAATTCCGCATTGCATGTTCGCCACAACCAATGTCCTATTCGGGAATCATTCAATTTGTTGCTCCTCATGCAGCTCAAACTGAAGTATCTATTCATTCGATGGATGGTCGCTTGATGAAAACTCTGCTCAAATCACGCATTGATGGCGGTGGGCATTCACTCATGGTTCCGGCTCAGGAGCTTCCAATCGGGATGTATATGGTAAGAATGTTAATGGATGGTAAGTCGATAACCACTCCACTGATTATCAGTAGATAATAATTACCGTGATTCTATAATCACAAAAAACAAAACAAAAGCCTCATTGTGTTGATACAATGAGGCTTTT
>DBCJ01000133.1:9266-23784 GCA_002293005.1 Ignavibacteria bacterium UBA961
TCTCTCACATATTGCTCAAGAGCTATGAGTCCGGGAGTGAGTGTAACAATCAGCATTGCCGAGATTGCCCCAATTTCCAGTGATGCTTCATGCATGAATATTCTACCGACGCTTGGGAACCATGGAGTGCCATAGAGCAAAACCAAATGTAGAATATAAATATGCAGTGATTTACTGCTGAAGAAAACGAGTCGCTTTTCAAATCTCTTCAAGAGTGCTGAAAGATAAGAACAAAGCCCAATGAAAAGAATGATGATTCCCGTACGCATGATCATTGAACCGGGATTCAAATATTCTAGAATTCTTGCAAAATGAAATGTACTTTGATAGATGCCGATGCCGATTGCAATCGCGGAAATTCCCACGAGAAAAATCGTTTTTTTCATGAATGTATTTCTCTGTTCCTCACTGAGTCCATGGAGATATGAACCAAATGCCACACCTAAAAACATGAAACCGCTTGTTGGGAAAAGAGGGAATAGAGAGCCTCTTTCAGGACTTAAAAAGCCCGCGAAAAATTCAGGGAGATATTCAAACCAATGTATGGAATACACGATGGGAGCAAGAAGAAAAATACTTGCGGCGATCATCCCGGAGCGGCGTCCGAGTGATTTCACGGAATAGGTTTTTGACGATAACCAGACCACAGCCATGAGCGTGATTGCGGTCATGTGTAAGATATTCACTTGAAATGCATAAGACCAAGCATGCGCTTCCGCAAAAGGTAAATCAATCAATCTATTTGCAGGAAATACAAGCAAATAACCCCATAGCATGATGATCCATGCCCAACGCATTCTCCTTTTTCTTGTTTCTTCACTCATTGCACCTTGTTCATCTCGCTTCATTGCGAATACATGAACGGTTCCGGATACGATCAAGAAAATAGGAGCGGTAAGCCCACGCATGAATTGCCAAATATTCCAGGGAAATGTCCCAAGATCCATCAATTGCGGATTGACGAGTGCATCAAGTGTGTGACCCTGCATCATCATGAGCATTGCCATTAAGCGGGCAAGGTCCAATGCGAAGAGTCTTGAGCCTTTATGAGTGGGTTGAATGGACATAGAATCGTTAATAAGATTACAATCGTTTCAACTTACGGCTTTTCCATAAAAAAAGCCCCGCTTAAACGGGGCTATGAATCAGACATTTTGTCCATGACATTGTTTGTACTTTTTACCGCTTCCACAAGGACAGGGGTCATTCCTTTTTACTCTGGGTTCGGTTCGTCTTACTGTATTCCCAGCTTGTTGCACTTGCGATTGATCCATTGATTCTTGTCCATATTCATCGATTTCCGGTTTCACTGCTCTGATGCCAGCTGTGGAAGATGTTCTTGATGCAGATTGTCCCATGAAACTCAGCGATGGAGAATTCATAACACTGACATTCTTATGATCAAGCGCGGCTTCTTGTGGTCTAACAGTTTGCGCTTGAGGTGCTTGAATCACTTGCGGATAAAATCTGTATACAGCTGTGATTGTCTCTTTCTGAATTTCCACAAATAGATTTTGGAATGCATTCAATGCCTCGCCTTTATACTCGAGGAGTGGATCTTTTTGACCATAAGCACGAAGATGAATACCTTCCTTCAACTCATCCATCACACCAAGATGTTCGCGCCATTTATCATCAATTGCGCGAAGGAATGCAAAGCGCTCAAGACCAATCATAAAATCAATACCAAATTGTTGTTCTTTTCTTTCAAGGAATTCCTTTGCAACAGAAACAATTCGATTGGTACATTCTTCTTCTTTCATTGTGCGGAACTCTTGCTCAGAAATTTCAACTTCACAGAGCATATGAGTGCGCACTTGATCTTTCAATCCTTCAAGATTTTGCTCTTCATGATATTGTTGATACCAATGATTAGCCAATTGCTCCATGAATTCAATGATCTCGCCTTTCATTCTTTCGCCATGAATCACAAGGCGGCGCATTGAATAAATGGCTTCTCTTTGTTGATTCATCACATTATCATATTCTATCAAACGCTTGCGAATCGCGAAGTTGTTTTCTTCTACTTTCTTCTGTGCTTTTTCAACGGATTTTGTCACCATACCAGCTTGGATTGGTTCACCTTCAGGTACTTTGAATGTCTGCATGACAGATGCAATGCGCTCACCACCGAAAAGGCGCATGAGATTATCTTCAAGAGAGAGAAAGAATTGCGAAGAACCGGGATCGCCTTGACGGCCGGC
This sequence comes from Ignavibacteria bacterium UBA961, assembly GCA_002293005.1. Lineage (GTDB taxonomy): Bacteria > Bacteroidota > Ignavibacteria > Kapaibacteriales > UBA961 > UBA961. The sequence goes on from DBCJ01000133.1 coordinate 11,471, forward strand.
ACGACCTCTCAGCTGTCTATCGATACGGCGCGCATCATGTCTTTCCGTACCAATGATTGCCAAACCGCCGGCGGCTTTCACTTCATCATCAAGCTTGATATCGGTACCACGACCGGCCATATTTGTAGCAATAGTGACTTTCCCTTTTCTTCCTGCTTCGGCAACGATTTCAGCTTCATGTTGATGCTGTTTCGCATTCAATACTCGATGCTCGATATTGAGTCTTTTGAGCATTTTGGAAAGTACTTCAGACACTTCAACGCTGGTTGTTCCAACAAGTACTGCTCTGCCTTCTGTCACAAGCTTTTGTACTTCATCGGCAACTGCATTGAACTTTTCTTTTTTCGTCTTGAAAATCAAATCATCAAGATCTTTGCGGACGATTGCACGATTGGTTGGAATGACCACAACATCGAGATTGTAGATTTTGTCGAATTCACCTGCTTCCGTTTCCGCAGTACCGGTCATGCCGGCGAGTTTGCGATATAAGCGGAAATAATTTTGCAGTGTGATTGTGGCATACGTTTGTGTATCGGCTTCAACAGCAACGCCTTCTTTTGCTTCAATCGCTTGATGAAGACCATCTGAATAGCGTCTGCCATCGAGGATGCGACCCGTGAATTCATCCACGATTTTGATTTTCCCGCCATCAACAACATATTCCACATCGCGATCATAGAGTGAATATGCGCGAAGCAATTGATGCACGGTATGAATGATATCACTGCGCATGGAATAGCGTCTGATCAATTCATCTTTTTGAGCTTGCTTCTCATCTGCGGTGAGTCCTGATGTTCCTTCCACCATGCTGAGTTCGCCGGTGATATCAGGAATGATGAACATTTCAGGATCTTCGCCAACTTTTGTGAGTAATTCGCGACCTTTTTCCGTGATGTCTATTTGATGATTCTTTTCATCGATGGTATAGAAAATTTCTTCATCGATGATGGACATCTTTGTGCCTTGCTCGCGGAGATATTCGAGCTCTGTATCTCGCATGAGCTTTTGATATTCGGGCTCTTGTAAAAGCTTGGATAATTTCTTCTGCTTAGGCATTCCACGATAAGCACGAAGTAAACTCACACCTGCTTGTATTTTACTTTCTTTGTCATTTTTCTGAAGAAGTTTTTCCGCATCATTCACAATTGTATTGATAAGTCTGTTTTGTGAATCTACAAGTCTTCGAACGCGAGGATTTAATTGATCATATTGTTGATCATTGGAATGGCTCACCGGACCAGAAATGATGAGTGGTGTTCTTGCTTCATCGATCAATACGGAGTCCACCTCATCCACGATTGCGAAGAAGTGAGGTCTTTGCACCATGTCTTCGGCTTCATTCACCATATTGTCACGGAGATAGTCAAAGCCGAATTCATTATTCGTACCATAAGTGATGTCGGCCGCATATTCATGATGCCTTTGATGCGGTTGCATATTGGATTGAATACATCCAATATTGATATCGAGGAAATCAAAAACGGGTTTCATCCATTCGCTGTCTCGGCGTGCGAGATAATCATTGACAGTAACGAGATGAACACCTTTGCCTGAAAGTGCATTGAGATACATCGGTGAAACAGCAACCAATGTTTTACCTTCACCCGTTGCCATCTCGGAAATCTTTCCTTGATGAATGACGATTCCACCGATGAGCTGAACATCATAGGGAATCATTGCCCAAACATGATGTTGTCCAACAACTTCGTATGAATGCTTTCTTTCGGTGAGGCGGCGACAGGTTTCTTTCACCACGGCGAATGCTTCAGGAAGAATTTCATCTAAAGCATCTTGAATGATTTCATATTCTTCATTGCCGATTTCTTTTATCCTATCATGAATCTTCGCATTCTCATCATGATTCGAATCTTGACTTGTCAATTGCTCGCGCAATTCAGCCAACTCTTCCTGAAGGGTGGCAGTGCGAGATTGAATCAATGCTTTGAATTCATGTGTTTTGGATCTGAGCTGTTCATCGGTTAGAGATGAAAGGCGTGCATATTCTTCATTGATTTGCAGTACGGTCGGCTTGAGGGATTGAACATCCTTATCATGCTTTGTACCACCGAATATCTTCTTGAGAATTGAAATCATTGAGTGAAAATCCCGATACTTATGAACGATCCGGAATGTAAGAATACATTCTCCGAGCTCAAAATTAGCCTATTTTTCTATTTGCCGGCACAACAAGACGCAAGATGGGGAATACTATTTACGATGCAGTGCAATTATGGGGCAAATATCGTGTGTGAACTTCGGTATATTTGCACATAACTTTTCCACAGGATCATCATGAAGATTGCAGTCACCGGCGGTGCCGGATTTATCGCCTCGCATATTGCGGATGCCTATTTGTCGCTCGGACATGAAGTTGTGATCATTGATAACCTGTCGACGGGAAAGAGAGAGAATATACCCGCAAATGCTCGATTCATTGAAATGGATGTGAATGATCCCGGAATTCCGGCATTATTCATGGAAGAGAAATTTGATATTGTGAATCATCATGCCGCTCAAATGGATGTACGAGTTTCTGTTCAAGATCCAACCTATGATGCGCGAATCAATATCCTTGGTGGAATCAATATTTATGAATCCGCATTGAGAAGCGGTGTGAAGAAAATTATTTTTGCCTCCAGCGGTGGCACTGTCTATGGTGAACAAGAGTATTTTCCGGCCGATGAAAGGCATCCCACGAAGCCGATCTCGCCTTATGGCATTGCAAAACTTTCCAATGAGCAATATCTCTATTATTATGCCCATGTTCATGGTTTGCCCTCTGTGGCATTCAGATATGCAAATATCTATGGACCAAGACAGAATCCCCATGGTGAGGCAGGTGTGATTGCTATTTTCGCACAGAAATTACTAAGAGGTGAGCAACCCGTGATCAATGGTGATGGACTTCAAACTCGAGATTATGTCTATGTGGGCGATGTGGTAGCAGCGAATATTTTGGCTTTGCAACCACAAATGATTGGGGCATATAATATCGGTACAGGCATTGAGACGGATGTAAATACACTGTTTGGTCATTTAAGAGATCTTACCCAATCGACTTTCGAAGAACAACATGCACCAGCAAAGCAAGGTGAACAATTGCGTAGCGTTCTCTCTCATGAGCGCATCTTCGCTAGCTTTGGTTGGACTCCCAAAATGGATATAGTTGAAGGATTATCGAAAACCGTGGATTCATTCAGGTCTTGATTGATGCCTATCAAACCCAATACGGTATTGGCAATCACCGGTCCCACAGCTTCCGGAAAAACTGCATTATCCCTTGAAATTGCCTCAATGATTGGAATGCCGGCTGAAATCATCAGTGCAGATTCACGGCAAATTTTCAGGCTTTTGGATATTGGTACAGCAAAGCCGAATGCCCAAGAACTTGCAACCATCAAACATCATTGCATCGATATCTGCGATCCAGATGAAACCTTCAATGCAGGTGCATTTGCAAAAAAGGCAGGGGAGATCATTCAAGAATTACTCTCAAAAAACACGCTTCCAATCATTGTTGGTGGTTCAGGACTCTATGTTCAAGCACTGTGCGAAGGTTTTTTTGAAATGCCTTCGGATAAAGCGGAATCATTTCACATAGCACGCAAAGAAGTCCAAGAATTCCATGAAATGCATGGCAGAGATGCCCTTTTTGAGGCATTGCGTGCTGTAGATCCACAATCTTGTGAGGATTATCCAGATAAAAATCCTCGAAGAATCATGCGCGCATTGGAATTTCACAAAGCAATGGGGCTCCGCTTTTCAGTGCAGAAATCACGCATGATGACATATCCCGAGTTTGACACCTGTTATGTTATGATAGAGCATGATAGGGAAATACTCTATCGCAGAATCAATGAGCGTTGTGATCAAATGTGGGAAGGGACCGTAAAAGAAGCACAATCAATGCTGGAAAAGGGGATATCACGCAAGGCGCAATCCTTGGACACAGTTGGCTATGCACAAGCAATCGCAAGTATTTATGGGGAAATAGACGAGAAAACCGCCATTGAAAAAATGAAGCAAGCCACAAGAAATTATGCAAAAAGACAAATCACTTGGTCGAAAAGGTTGGAAGGGCTGCATATGTTGCGAGGAAATAACCAAGAAATGGCCATGGAAGCCATAACACTGCTGAATGCAGATCCTTGAATTTCTTGGCTTTTACATCCAAATACACTATTTTGCGAAGCTAAATTATACCGCATCGTTCACAAAGTATGAATATGACATCCCCGCTATGTGGATGGAGTGAAATTGATCAAATGCATGATTATAGTGAACGGCTGATCAAACTCACAAACCGCATCATAGTATGAAAGGAAAATATGTCTGAATTGACCACAAATGCCGCTACATCCAAGCGTCCTTCACTCGCAGATTTGCTCAGTGGAGATTTTAATGTGCCCATGATGGATGACAGCACATTTGACACCTTGTTCCAACAGAGTTTTTCTGCTGTTCAAGAAGATCAAATGGTGAAGGGTAATGTTATTCAAGTGACAAAAGACAATATCTATGTTGACATAGGTTTCAAGTCACTTGGCGTTATTCCAAGAGCTGAATTTGGCACAGCCGACATCTTCAAAGCCGGAGATGAAATTGATGTCTTTATCGAAAAGATCGAAGATGTCAATGGTCGTATGCTATTGTCTCGTCGTCGTGCTGATTTCATGAAGACATGGGAAGAAATTCTCAAGCTCAATGAAACACAGCAAATTGTTCAGGTTCGCATACTTCGTCGCATCAAAGGTGGAATGGTTGTCGATTTGCTTGGTATTGAGGCATTCTTGCCCGGTTCACAAATCGATGTGCGTCCTGTGCGTGATTTTGATGCATGGGTTGGCAAGATGATCGATGTACGCGTCGTAAAGGTCAATCATCCAAGTGAAAATGTTGTAGTAAGTCATAAAGTGCTTCTCGAAGAGCAATTGGCCGATCAACGCTCCAAGATTCTTGGTACGCTTGAGAAAGGTTTGGTTCTCGAAGGTGCAGTTAAAGCAATTTCCGACTTCGGTGTATTCGTCGATCTCGGTGGTGTTGACGGACTCGTTCACATCACGGATCTTTCATGGGGTCGCGTGACACATCCTTCAGAGATTGTCACACTTGATCAAGTCGTGAAAGTCGTTGTGCTTGATTTTGATGGTGAGAAGCGTCGTATTTCTCTTGGCATGAAGCAATTGACTTCACATCCATGGGATACAATTGGTGAGAAATATGAGCCTGGTACAAAAGTACAAGGCAAAGTTGTTTCCTTGACTGATTATGGTGCATTCATCGAAATCGAAAAAGGAATTGAAGGTTTGATTCACATCAGTGAAATGAGCTGGACTCAACATGTGAAGCATCCTTCACAAATGGTTTCCATGGGTCAAGTAATTGATGCAATCGTATTGAACATCGATAAAAATGACAAGAAACTTGCTCTCGGCATGAAGCAACTCGAGCCGGATCCATGGGCAGATTTGCTCGCGAAATATCCTGTTGATTCAGTTCATAAAGGTATCGTTCGCAATCTTACCAATTTCGGTCTCTTTGTTGAACTTGAACCGGGTGTAGATGGATTGGTTCATATCAGCGACTTGTCTTGGACGAAGAAAATTCGTCATCCGGGCGAATTCGTGAAGAAGGGCGATTCACTTGATGTTATCGTTCTTAGCATTGATTCACAAAATCGCAGAATCGCACTTGGTCATAAGCAAATCACAGAAAATCCATGGGATTTCTTTGCTGAGCGTTATGCAGTTGGTGCAGATTCAGAAGGAAAGATTGAGCGCATCATTGAGAAGGGCGTAATCGTTGAATTGCCAGAAGGCGTTGATGGTTTCGTACCGGTATCTCAATTGTCATTTGCTCCTGTTCGCAATATCACTGATTTCTTCCGTGCGGGTGATAATCTTCCTCTCAAGGTCGTTGAATTCGATCGCGAGTCAAAGAAAATTGTTCTTTCCGTGGTGGAATATCTTCGTGATAAAGACCAAGCGATTATTGATGCATATAATGGTGAACATCCTGTTCCTAATGCAGATAAGTATGCAAACAATATTGAAGCGGTTGATCTTTCAGCTCTTGCTGAAGAGATTGAATCAGTATTTGAGGATTCAACTCCAAAGAATACAGATCAGCAATAATTGTTGCAAATCAATAATAGTGCAAAGGCATCCCAATATTTGGGATGCCTTTGTTACATAAGACAATTCTTATTGAGGAAATCATCGTGTCCATTCAAGCATTCAAAGAACTATTGGGTAAGAAGCCAATCATTGCATCGGGTTCGATTGCAATGGAATTGTCTTTGCGCGATAAACATGATATTCCCGCCGATATTTGGAATTTGAAGGATCCTGTTACGATTGAATCCATTTATCGAGATTTTGTGGATGCCGGTGCAACGCTGTTATTGACCAATACTTCAAAGTCGAATCGACTTGCACTTGATGCATTCTCGCTAAGCGATAAAGTCTATGAAATCAATCGCAAAGCAGTGTGGATTGCCCGCACTGCCGCTTTGAGAAAGGCATTGGTGGCAGGTGTGATTGGTCCTACAGGACATTTCTTTGCCCCGATTGGAACGCTGACAAATGAAGAAGCGCATCAAGTATTTGCCGAACAAGCAATGGCTTTGCTTGATAGCGGTGCAGATATGATCATGCTCTCATCATTCATTGATATTGAAGAATTAATCATTGCTATTGAAGCTGTGAGAGCGGTGAATCCGGATATTCCGATTATTGCATTGAAATCATTTCCGGAAGATGGAACCGTACTTGCTACTTCCTATCCTGCTGAAATTGCCGAAAGATTGATGAAGCAAAATGTGATGGCCTTGGGTAGCAATGGCATCGTCGGACCGCAACGCATGACAGATATTCTGCGCGCTTTGTCGGGTTCAACATTGCCTCTCTGCATTCTGCCTGATATTGCCATTCCAACCTTGCTTGAAGGCAGACCTAGATATAATGCCGAACCGGATTATGTTGCAAGTGTTGCCATTAAGCTTGTAAGACAAGGTGCAGCAATAATCGGTGCTGATGGAGGCGCAACTGTAGAACATATAAAAGCTATTGCAAAAGCTGTAGAGAATATCATTCCGGGAAGTGAAAGAGTAGAGCCAAAACCAAGTAAATCGATTGATATTCAGCCGATTGAAAGTGAAGAACAAACTGTGTTCGCTCAAAAAATCGGAAAGAAATTTTTGACTACGGTGGAAGTGGAAATTCCTCGTGGCTTGGACATGAAATCCGTTCTCGAAGCTGCAAGTTTTTTGAAGGAACATGGCATTGATGCGGTGAATGTATTTGATGGAGCGAGAGCGCGTGTCAGAATCAGTCCGGTCTCCGCTTCACAACTCATCACATCACAGACCGGCATGGAATGCATCACGCATATGGCATGTCGTGATAGAAATATGGTCGGCCTGCAAAGTGATCTCATTGGTGCTTATACGCTTGGCGTAAAAAATATTCTTGCAGTCACGGGAGATCCGACAACCATCGGTGATTATCCATTTGCGACTTCAGTGTATGATGTCGATTCTATCGGACTATGCAGAGCATTGAATCGTATGAATCAAGGTCTAGATTTAATCGGCAATGCACTTGGAAGAGCGACGCAGTTCACTATTGCTTGTGCTGTGAATCCATGCGCCGATGATCTTAATGTGGAGATAGAACGATTAAGAAAAAAAGTTGAGGAAGGCGCAAGTATTGCATTCACTCAACCGGTTTTCGATATGGAAACATTGCTCCCATTTCTTGATCGCATCAAAGATCTGGATATATCAATCATGCTCGGCATCATTCCGCTGCGCAGTGCAAGACATGCTGATTTCTTGCATTATGAAGTACCCGGAATGATTGTACCTCAATGGGTACGCGAGGCAATGCAACAAGCAGGAAAGGATGCAGGTGACATAGGTTTGAATATCGCGATAGATTTCTTGAAGCAAGCCAAAGAACATGTGCAAGGCGTATATATCATGCCTCCTGCGAAGCGTTATGACATGGCGATTGACATGTGTAAACGCAGTGGTATTTTGTGATGCAAATTTGAATTATACATATTTCGGAAATACAATCATGTCTTATCTTCATCTCTTTGATCAACATGAAGGAACGCTGAATAAAGCGCTTGATGCAATTCGCTCACGCAGTTTTCATGCACATTGGCCGGAACCACCGAGTGGTAAAATTTATGGTGAAACCGCACAAGAAGATGGATTGCAATCATTCAAATCCTCACTCAATTCTGCATTCACATTTCCGCAGAAAGATAGTTCAGGAATAGTTGGTTCCGAGCAATCTCCTTTTGGCTTCCCATTGAATATCTCATATCCTGCTTTTTCGGCGGATGACTTGATTGCAAATGCTCAATCTGCGCTGAGTGAATGGAAGCAGTTTTCAACTAAAGAGCGTGCTGGAATTCTGATTGAATGTTTGGAGCGAGCTTCAAAGCATTTCTTTCAAATTGGTTTCTCTACGATGCATACAACCGGTCAGGGATTCATCATGGCATTCCAAGCATCGGGTCCGCATGCATTTGATCGTGCACTTGAATCAATTGCAACGGGATATATGGCAATCGATGCTTTTGCAGAATCAGTGCACTGGACAAAGCCGATGGGTAAAATACAGGTTGATTTGAAAAAGACATTTCATGTCCGACCCAAAGGAATCAATCTCACGATTGGTTGCTCCACTTTCCCGATTTGGAATTCATTTCCAGGTATGTTCGCTTCTCTCATCACCGGCAATGTGACAATCGCAAAAAGTCATCCATCAGCAATTCTTCCGATTGCGATTTGCATTAAATCATTTCAAGAAACACTGATTGATTTGGGAGTGAATCCACATGTGATCCAAATAGCAATCGATGATGCATCAAAACCAATCACGCTGGATCTTGCACAAAGAAGTGAAATAACAACAGTTGATTATACCGGATCATCTTCATTCGGAAATCATTTGGAATCTGTCTTGCAAGGAACTAATACCGAGCTATTCACCGAGAAAGCAGGTGTCAATTGTGCATTGATCGGTGAAGTTGAATCGCTTGATGCAGTATTGGATAATCTTGCATTCAGTCTGTCTTTGTATAGCGGACAAATGTGTACCACTCCGCAAAATATCTATGTGCCGAAAGATGGTGTGAAAACATCTGAAGGAATCGTCTCCTTTGATGATGTTTGCGCAAAGCTCAAAGAAAAAGTTGATGCTTTGGTATTCAATGAAAAGATGGGACCGGGCACGCTTGGCGCATTGCATTCACCTGCTGTTTTGAGCAGAGTGGAAAAAGCAAAAGCATCCGGATTACATATCATTCGTGATTCAGCGTCCGTTGCACAACAAGGATTTGATTCCGCCCTTTCATTCTCACCATTGATTATGAAAGCAGAATCTGCCGATCAAGCGATATTGCATGAAGAGTGGTTTGGTCCGATTTCATTCATCATACCTGTTGATTCGATTCAAGCAGGAATTACCGCGATGTCTGATTCTGTGAAGAAGCATGGCGCGCTCACCACATTGCTGTATTTGCACAGCGAAGAAATGATATCACTTACCGAAGAGCAACTCATCGATGCAGGCGTGCATGTTTCATTCAATCTCACCGGTCCTATTTGGGTGAATCAATCCGCGGCATTCAGTGATTTTCATGGAGCAGGCGCGAATCCCGCAGGCAATGCATCATTTGCCGATTTGTCATTCGTAAGTAAACGATTCAATGTCATAGGCATTCGCAAGCCATAAACAAAAAAGGCCATCCTCTCAATAAAAGGATGGCCTTCATTTTTTTAGCGATGATTATTTTTTCTCGCTGATTGTTTTCGCCTGCATGAAGAGAAGCATATAATCTCTTCCACCTGCTTTGGAGTCCGTGCCACTCATATTGAATCCACCGAATGGATGCGCGCCGACCAATGCGCCTGTGCATTTACGATTCAAATAGAGATTTCCGCAATGGAATTCCGCTTCTGCTCTATCTAGTTTCTTGCGGTCATTCGTGAAGACGGCACCTGTCAAACCATAGATTGTATTGTTTGCAATTGACATAGCATTATCAAAGTTCTTTGCTTTGATCACTGCAAGGACCGGACCGAATATTTCTTCCTGAGAAATCTTCGCATTTGGTTTGATATCCGTGAATACGGTAGGCTTGATATAATATCCATTCAAACCTTCGACTTTCTCGCCACCGCAAAGCAATTTGCCTTCTTTCTTGCCGATTTCGATATATTTCAAAATGGATTGCTCCGCTTTCTTGGATACTACAGGACCCATCGCATGATCTTCCATCGGATTGCCTTGTGAAATTGCACTAACGGCAACCTTGAGTTTTGCGACGAATTCTTTATATATATTCTGATGAACGATTACGCGTGAGCAAGCCGAACACTTTTGACCTTGAAAACCAAAAGCTGCTTGCACAGTTCCTTTCACAGCATCATCGATATTACAATCTTCATCGATGATCATGCTGTCTTTACCGCCCATCTCAGCAACGATTCTCTTGATCCAGATTTGACCTGGTACTGTTTTCGCGGCAAGTTCATTGATATGCAAACCAACTTCCATTGATCCTGTGAAGGAGATGAAGCGTGTCTTTGGATGTGAAACCAAATAGTCACCTGCTTCAGCACCTGATGCAACGAGATAATTCAACACGCCTTTTGGGAGTCCGATGGAACGCATGATATCGACAAAAAGCCAGCCCATCATGGGTGAATCGGAAGATGGCTTTAATACGACAGTATTACCTGCTGCGATTGCTGCACTGGCTGTACCCACGAGAATTGCGAATGGGAAATTCCAGGGTGGAATCACGACGCCAACGCCAAGTGGAATATAGACCATTTTGTTTTTCTCACCTTTCACCGGAGTGATTGGTTGTTTGCCCGCATAGCGCAAAGCTTCGCGACCATAAAATTCCAAGAAGTCAATTGCTTCACAAGTGTCTGCATCTGCTTCGAGATAATTTTTTCCAACTTCAGAAATCATCCAAGCATTGATTTCGAGTCTGCGCTTGCGAATCACATTCGCGGCTTTGAACAAAAATGCTGCGCGCTCTTTTGCAGGAACAAATTTCCATGTTTCAAATGCTTTCAATGCGGCTTGCATTGCTTTTTCTGCATCATCCTTACCGGACTTCTGAAATGTTCCAATCACTTCGCTGTTCTCAGAAGGATTGATTGAAACTGTTTTGGCATCTGTGTAAATCGCCTTGCCATTGATATAATTCGGATATTCTTTTCCGAATTGTGCTCTCACTGCTTCAAGAGCTTTTCTTTGTTTTTTTGCGATTCCGGGATCTGCAAAATTGAGGAATACCTCATTTGTGAATTCTTTCATGTTGCTATTCGAGATATGTGAAATTAAAGTACTGTTTTCAATAAGAGATTGATTTGCGAGATAAGTAATCCAATGCCGAGCATGCAGAAGATCCAATTGATGATAACTGCGATATGATATCCTTTTGCACCGGGCAGAAATGTATATACTTCAAACAAATGCAATGAATCTTCGATGTCATTGCTGTCAATTTGCATGATGTCCTTTTTCAATTCATGAGATTTGCGAGCAATGAAATCAATGCGTTTGAATTCTCTGCGAAAGTCAAGTCCCCAAAGGGTCATCAGGACAACATAAATTTGATATTGCTTGAGTTTGAATGCTTCATGTCCTTGAAAAGGCATGATCGACTCTGGCAAATAGAGAAAAAACCATAAACACCCCGCACTTGCAAAGAGTAAAGAAGTGATGCGTTTGAGTCGATTACGTTTTGATTCATATAATACGCGTATCGATTCGGAGTAGAGTGGTGTAGATTTCATGTTGAGATATGCTAAGTTTGCATCGCCATTCAAGCCATGCACAAAAATACGGTTGTTTCCTGACTCCACATTCTGATTTTCAGTGATTTTTGGAGTTCTTTTGAGGGATCAACATTTCAATGCTCAAAATTGTTCACTGTTTCCGGAATTCATCTAACATGAAAGAATTATGTGGAAAAGCTCAAGCCACCATCATGTCATATAAAGGCATCGTACCCAAAATCGGGAAGAATGTTTTGATTTGCGATGGCGTACGGATTATCGGAGATGTGGAAATAGGTGATGATTCCAATGTGTGGTTCAATGCTGTATTGCGTGGCGATGTCTTTCCGATCAAAATCGGGAAGAGAACCAATATTCAGGATGGATCCATATTACATGTCACCACAGACAAGTTCGCATTGAATATCGGCGATGATGTGACCGTTGGACATAATGCCATTTTGCATGGCGCAACAATCGGGAATCGTTGTTTGATTGG
>DBCJ01000086.1 GCA_002293005.1 Ignavibacteria bacterium UBA961
GGATTTGGCTTATTCGGTCATCTCATTGAAATGTGTGAAGGAAGCAATGTGCATGCTGAACTTATGATGGAACATATCCCATTGCTTGATTCAGTGATGGAATATGCCGAAATGAATTCGATTCCCGGTGGCACGCATCGGAACTGGAAAAGTTATGGACATAAGATTGGAAATGTGAGTGATGCAATCAAACATATACTTGCAGATCCACAAACCAGTGGAGGATTATTGATTGCAGTTGATCCAAAAGAAGCATATAAAGTTGAAGAAATTCTCAAGGGGCATGTGGAGGAAGGAATGATCAAACCAATCGGAAGATGTGTTGAACAGAATGAACAATTGCACAGAGTGAGTGTACAATGACCGAAGAAAATCAAACGACTAATGTTGAATCAAGCATAGATATCAAAGATATTGTGATTGGAATAGCGATTGCAATCTTCATGGCATTATTCATTCGCATCATGATTGGTGAAGTATTGCATGTTCCAAGCAATAGCATGGAACCTTCTCTTTTGATTGGTGATAATCTGCTTGTTTCAAAGATCACCTATGCGATTGGTCCTTCCGGAGATTTCATGGGTATGAAGTTGCCGGATCAAGCGAGAATATGGTTTTCAAAACCAAAGAAGAATGATATAGTTGTCTTTAGACCTCCCGCAAGCGCTTTACCCAAAGAATCTGGATCTGTTCTATTTGTCAAGCGCGTGATAGGTGGTCCGAGAGATGAACATCCCGTCACAGGTGATGTTATACCTGCAAAAGGAATGGTTATAGCTTCGAATTCCATTCTTGCTTCCATGCTCAAGATGATCAAAGACCCAGGAACAGTTTCGGGGAATACATATATCGTTGGTGAGGACTATTTTTATGTCCTTGGAGACAATCGTAATCAAAGTTATGATTCACAAGATTGGGGGTTGATTCCTGCATCATCAATCATTGGCAAGGCAGTCATGGTTTTGTGGTCGAATCAATATGATACCATTAATCAGACCTCTGCTTTTCGTAATTCAAGATTTTTTCACTTCTGTAAGTAATATCTTATGCAAATAGAGTTTTATGGGGCCGCTCGTACGGTTACAGGTTCACAGCATCTTCTGACATTTGGTGAATATAAGATCCTCTTGGACTGTGGATTATTTCAAGGCAGAAGAGCAGAAGCCAGGGAGCTAAACAGAAAACTGAATTGGGATGCCCGTGAATTGGATGCGGTTATTCTATCACATGCACATATTGATCATTCAGGAAATTTGCCAACGCTCATAAAGCATGGTTTTTCCGGTTCCATTTATGCAACACCCGCAACTCGTGATCTTTGTGCGATCATGCTCATGGATAGTGCAATGATACAGATGAAAGATGCAGAACACTTGCTCAAGTACCGTGATGAACATGTCGAGCCATTGTATGACATTGATGATGTTGCAAACACAATGCAATTATTCGATCCTATGCCATATCATCATTCATTTTCTCCCGTTCCCGGGATGACCGTTACATTTTATGATGCAGGACATCTCCTTGGATCAGCATCAGTAGTGATTGAGTGGGAAGAAGACGGAGTCAAAAAGCGCATGATGTTCACGGGAGATGTAGGCAGAGAAAATAGACCAATTCTCAAGGATCCGGATAAAACTGGCGATGTGGATTTCATTATTAGTGAATCCACCTATGGAGGAAGACTTCATGAAGTGGAACAAGATTTGGAAAGAAGCCTTCTTTCCATCATAACCGATGTAATCAAAAAAGATGGAAAATTACTCATCCCTGCATTCAGTGTTGGAAGAACCCAAGAATTGATTTGGTATCTGAATAATCTTTATAATCGCGGATTGCTTCCACATATAGATGTATTTGTGGATAGTCCGCTCGCAATACGGGCAACAGATGTGTTTCGATTGCATCCGGAATGCTTTGATGCACAAACAAGGTCCATGCTCTATACAGATGATGATTTGTTTTCATTTCCTGGCATTACCTATACACGCGATGTGATTGCTTCAAAGAGAATAAATGAATCGAAGAAGCCTGCAATCATCATAGCAGGTAGCGGCATGTGTGAATCAGGAAGAATACTTCATCACATGGCGCAGTATATTGAAAAGGAATCAACAACAATGCTGTTTCTGGGGTATAATGCACCTCATACACTTGGAAGAAAGATTATTAATGGAGATAAAGAAGTCAGAATATTCGGCAACTATTTCACCGTCAATGCACATGTATATGAATTGCCTGGACTAAGCGGTCATGCTGATCATGCGGGCATGGTGCAATATCTGTCAGACAGAACAATATCTACAGTAAAAGAGGTATTTTTGGTGCACGGCGAACCTGAAGGACAAGAAGCATTGGCTGAATCACTCAAGAATGCAGGATTTTCTTCCGTGAATATTCCCGAAAGAGGAACTGTCATAACCATCTGATTTTTTCTTCATTTCAACACTTATTCTATTGTCATCATGAATGCATTGACTCAATCTGCAGAAAAGCGAATCCGTTCCATTCGCAAAGAAATGATGTCATCGAAAATCGATGCATTATTCATAAATCATTTGCCATCGATTCGATATCTCACTGGCTTTTCCGGATCGAGCGGAATTCTGATCATCAAGCAAGATGAATTGCACTTTGTCACGAATGATCTCTATGAAATGCAAATCAAGCAAGAGGTGTATTCGCTCAAAGGACTCAACACTCACATATCAAGAAATTCCATAGCTGAAATATCCGCTAAAAAAATCTTTTCGAAAGTGAAACATCTCGGAATTTCACCTGGAAATATGTCGCATGCCATGCATACTACATTGATGCAAGCATTCCCGAAAGTAAAGACAAAATCCTATGGTGATATCGTACAGAAAGTGATCATGACCAAAATGCCACATGAAGTTGAGCATGTCAGATCTGCTGCCAAGATTGCCACAAAGGTGTTCAATGCCATTATCAAGATGATCAAGCCGGGAATTACCGAAGCGGACCTCGCGGCAGAGATTTCATATCTGGGAAGAAAAGCAGGTGCTGAGAAAGAGTCATTCGACATTATCGTTGTATCAGGTGAACGCAGTGCCATGCCACATGGTAGAGCCACGAACAAGAAAATTAAGAAAGGCGATGCAATCACAATGGATTTCGGTTTCTATGTGAATGGTTTTGCCTCAGACATGACAAGATCTGTATTTGTTGGAAAAGCAAGCAGTCGACAAAAATTGGTCTATAATACTGTGCTCGAAGCATTGGAAACTGCAAATGCCGCAGCAAAAGCAGGTATTGATTGCAAAAAACTCGATGGTATCGCGAGATCAATCATAGAAAAGGCAGGATTTGGTGAGTATTTCCGCCATTCACTCGGACATGGACTCGGCATTGAAGTGCATGAATCACCGAGAGTATCTCGTGAGGCTGGTGGAGAAAAAGTGCCAAATGGTTCCATTATCACGATAGAGCCCGGAATTTATCTTCCCGGAGAATTCGGAGTTCGTATAGAAGATGACCTGCATATAGTAGGAAAAGGCGCCGAAGTGTTAACTTTGGCCTCAAAACAACTCCTTGAATTGTAAAGAGTTTATGCTGTGACATGCAATCTTGACAATATATATTCGTTGTAGGTTGGCTGAAAAAACAAGTTTTTCGTATCAAAATCGGAGTAGATGAAAACCATGAGAAGAGTTCTCTCATTGTTGATGATGACAAGTTTTGGACTATTATTCATCACTAACTACACGCAAGCCCAAAAATCCAAAGCCCCCAAAAAAGCTATAAAAGAGCCTGCCCA
>DBCJ01000101.1:0-8607 GCA_002293005.1 Ignavibacteria bacterium UBA961
TGCAATGGATAATGCTCCATGAATTGGTCTAAGCTCACCATCCAAAGCAAGTTCACCGATGAAAACCGTATCATCGAGAGCTTCTTGATCGAGATGACCCATTGCTGTAATAATACCAAGCGCAATCGGTAAATCAAAACCACTGCCTTCTTTTCGAATATCAGCGGGTGCAAGATTGACGGTGATTCTCTTGAGTGGAAAAGGTAATTCAGAATTTTTGATTGCCGCAGAAACCCTTTCACGAGATTCCTTGACGGCGGAATCAGGAAGACCAACCATCAAAAACATGGGAACTGCATTTTCAAGATGCGTTTCTATGTGAACAGGAAAAGCCCCAATACCGAATACGGATGCAGAATACAAAGATGCGTACATGATGTCCACTGAAATAATTCTTTTGCAACTTAGATAATGTGATGAGAAAAAAAAACTCCGATGAAAAGCATCGGAGTTATGAGTTTAGAGTTGTTTTGATTTCTCATTTGGCTTGATTACAAGCGTATCAGGAGATTTCTTTCGATTTGTGTCAATACTGTTTAACTGTTTTTCGGGAGCTTTTTGCTTATACATTTGAACTGTGATTGAACTCACTCCGGTTTGAATGTCCAATATGATTTTCTTTTTTGATGTGGCATAATTGGGTGATTCAAAGACATTATCAGCTTTCTTGATGAAGTTTGGAAAATCATGTTTTGACAAACCTGATTCTTGAGTGATTCTGCAACCTGCATCTTCAGGAATCTCTATGAGGAATTTAGCAGCACCACCTTCTATGTGATAGAATGAAGAATCTTGCATTGTTCCAAGTCGAAGCGAAACTGATGAAGCACCAACCTCGAGATTCAAAGAAGAGATGCGCAATGCAGATAGATCAGCATTCATGGAAGTTGCTCCACCATCAATATCTATATTCCACAATGCTTTTGGATTAAGCAATACTTTTGCTCTCTTTAACTTCTGATTGCCGAATAATGTGAGATTGCCACCAAATTCAAGATTCACTCTATTGATGCCATCACGAATTTTATGATCTATTGAAAATGATGATCCGGTATCAATCTCGTCAATATTGCCACCATTTACCTCGGACTCATTCTCAAATACTTCAGAATGTCTTTGTATCAGGATAAGTGATGAATCCTCATTCAATCCAATGTCAATCGATGCCGCACCCGCAGAAATGGACAAATATGAAGTATCGCTGAGATTGGGATCATAAGGAACACTTACGGAATCCCTCACTTCGGAGACTTTCTCATCTTTGTCAAATTCAATGATAATACCTTTGTTTTCATCTTCTGAAAATAGTATGATACCTGCAATCAATCCAATTCCTGACATGAGGATTTTCTTTACAGTTACATGTTTAACGAGTGAGGAAACACCGAGTAAAAGTAGAATCAGTGGCCAAAGTCGCCAAACATCTTCAACCACAAACAAAGGATAAAAATTATGAGCTAAGAGTAATGAACCAATGGTGATAAAGAAGAATCCGAATAGATATTTGAATTGATTCATGATTGGCCCTCCTTTTTACCTGAAAACAAAATGGATATACCGATCGCAATCAAAATAATCGGCCAGAATCGCTCAATATCAAAATCAGGGAGATAATTGTGAGCCAAGAATATCACGCCCAGAGTAATGAGAATGAAGCCTAGGGCTTTTCCTTTTCCAGGCTTCGATTCTACGGTGAGATTGAACTTGATCTCTTTGTCATTGAATGCATCTTTCACTTTTCCTTCAAGATTCTCAGCCGCCGCCTCAACCTTTCTACCCAATTCTTCACCGAATTGCTCGGCTTCCTTTCCAAACTTTTCACCGATGATTTCAGCTTCTTTTCCGAACTCCTCAACTCTCTGCTCAAATGATTTTGAAGAGGCATCGCTTGATTCTTGATTGCCAATCATGGGCATCTCCAGAGGCTTCTTGGGAAGCGCTATCCACAATGCGATATAGCCTAAAACTGCAATTGGGGGCTCAAAGAAAAATAATAGAAAGGCGATTCTGATGAATAATGGGTCGATTGAGAAATACTCACCAAGACCGCTGCAAACACCGGCTATTACCTTGTCCTGAGTATTCCTATATGCTCTTTTTACCATGTGATAACTCCAATATTATTGAGCGTTTACGGAAAGTCATGAAGATAGTTACAATCCATGTGGTGAGTTTCCGAAAATTACTTCCTTTCAAAACTCGTAGATTGCGAGCAAAGGAGTATATATGGATAGATCAATCGCACCATTATCTGCAGAGAAACCGATATTCACTTTTCCGGCAAATGAATGCAGGAAATTAAGCAATGGAATGAATGTACTGTTTCTGCACGATGCAAGTAGTCCGCTAATTTCCATTTCTCTTACCATGAGAACGGGAGCAGTTCACGAAAAAATCAGTGGATTATCAAGGGCCTGTGCAGGACTGATGATGACAGGTACTTCCACAAAGACTGCTCGTGACATTAATATGCTCATTGATCGACTCGGCATTTCATTCTCTTATTCTGCATCTTGGGATTCATTCGAATGTTCGTCCATTGGTCTTGCAGATCATCGAAATGCAATCATAGATCTGATGTCTGAAACATTATTCGATTCTCAATTCCAAGAATCTGAAATTGCATTGAAAAAAGATCTCATGCTTGCTGAACATGAGCAATATGCAATGGATCCTGAATATCTGGCTTCTCGTGCCTTGAGCGCAAGATCATTCGTGAATCATCCATATGGATCTTCCAGACTCGGCATACCTTCAAGCATTAAACAAATTGATAGAAATTCCTGCAAAGAGTGGCATCAGCATATTCTTGAAACTCCGGATGCTTTCTTTACCATTGCCGGCAATGGTCATCCAGATGAAATTATGGCTTTGCTTGAACAAGCATTTGGGGATTGGAAATCAACGGGAATCATGCCTGAAATCATGCAAGCCACCTATAATGATGATATGAAATGCATCATTGCTCCAAAAGCTGATGCAGTCCAAACAGCTTTGCATATTGCATTTCCATCAATAGGAATACATCATCCCGATTATGCTTTGTTTCGTATTGCAAGCACTGCATTTGGTGGGTATTTTGCTTCGCGAATCAATCATACTTTGCGTGAAGTACATGGATATACCTATGGGGCATTCGCCCAAAACTATGGGAGAAAAGGTGCGAATACTTATAATATTCAAACGCAAATCGGTAATGATGTCACCGCCCATGGCATTGAACTCATCTTCGAGGAAATTCAAAAGATGAGAGAATATCCACTTAAAGAAGAAGAATTCGAAACGGTAAGAAATTATGTGCTTGGAACAATGATTCAAGGTATGGAAACATATCAACAGATATCAGCCAGAATGAAAATGCTGGAATTCAATCATCTTCCAAAAACATATCATGCTGATCAATTCGATGCAATTGCAAAAGCTGAGATTAATGATGTATTTGAAATACAACAAGCATATTTCAAGCCATTGCATTGCGTTATTTCAGCATCCGGTGCACAAGATATATTAACTCCGATACTTGAGAAGTATGGCGAGACAATCATCTTTCAAGAAGCTTGATTTGTTTTTTTAAGTGAAGGAATGAAATCCTCTGCTTGCGCAATCAAAACCCCGATGATGACAACTGCTCCAATAAAGAGTTTCTCGATGGAAAGAGATTCCATGCCTACAATCACAGCAAGCAATGTTGCAGTAACGGGTTCGGTCGAAAACATCAGAGCGGCTTTCACGGGTGTTGTCTCATGTTGATATCGCGTCTGAATATAGGTTGCCACGATTGAAGCTAGAATTGCAGTGTATAAAAATGCAATCCAAAAATCAGTGGAATTGAATGCTACTTGGATTAAGCTTGGCATATTTGAAACAGGACCTTCCATCAGCATGGAACCGATAAATGCAAATACACATGAGATGATAAACTGCATCAATGTCAAACGAGCTGAAGATATTGCAATATTCTCGGCATCTCTCATGAATTTATCTGTATATGTGATATACATACCCCACATTACGGCGCAGAATAAAGTGGCCGCATCACCTACATTGAATTGCCATTCATCAAGTCCATGTTGAGAGAAAAAAGCCAAACCTGTGAGAACGATGAATATGCCCAATACTTGAAACTTGCTGACTGTTCTTTTATCAATCAAAAATGCTGCGATGGGCGTGAAAATTGCCATTGAGCCGGTGATGAAAGATGAATTGGCAACAGTAGTATGCTGCAAACCCCATGTTTGAGAAAGAAAGCCGAGTCCGAAAAAAAGCCCTAAAACGCTCCCTTGATACACTTCTTTTTTTGTGATTCCATGCATCGAGCGAAACCAAAGTGCATAACCGATGAGTGAAGCCAATGCAAATCGCAATCCGGTATAGAGAAATGGTGGCACTTCGTCCAGTGCATTCTTGATGATGACAAATGTCCCGCTCCAAATCAAAGTGATGAGAAGCATGAACAAATCAGCTCTTTGCCTTGTATTCAAACTCATAATTATCTCCAATTGCATACAAAATACGCTCTTGAGACGATATGTCATTCGAGAGTTTCGATGGGAAATCCGTAATTTGTGACACAATTCTCACACAGTTTTCGGTTCAATACAATGCTTGATGTAAAATTCATTCGCGAAAATCCCGATGCGGTCAAACAAAATGTGATCAATAAAAATGAATCGGCAGACATAGATGCACTACTCACACTCGATGAGAAAAGACGCTCATTGATCCAAGAAGTGGAAGTATTGAAAAGCAAAAGAAATACCGTGTCAGAATTGATTGCTTCCCTCAAGAAGAATAAAGAAGACGCAACTTCGCATATCGAAGAAATGCGCGCTGTGTCAGATACCATCAAATCTCTTGATGATTCTCTTCGACCGATTGAAGAACAAATGGAAGATATCGTTCTTCGCATTCCGAATATGGTACATGCTTCCGTTCCAATCGGGAAAAGCGCTGCAGACAATGTGGAAGTGCGCCGCAAAGGTGATACGATTGAACAGGGTTTCAGAAAGAATCATCTGGAAATCTCCAAGCAATTGAATATCCTCGATTTTGAAAGAGGCGCTAAAGTAAGTGGTAGTGGTTTCGGTTTTTATGTAGGTAAAGGAGCAAGTCTCGAAAGAGCACTCATCAATTTCATGATCGATTTGCATTTGGAAAAGCATGGCTATACAGAAATGATGCCTCCTTTTCTCGCAAATTATGCTTCAATGCGTGGTACTGGACAATTACCGAAAATGGAAGAGGATATGTATGCGATGCCATTGGACGGTCTCTATGCAATTCCTACCGCTGAAGTTCCCCTCACGAATTTCCACCGCGATGAAGTACTCGCAAATGATCAATTACCCGTGAAATATTGCGGTTATTCCGCTTGTTTCAGAAGGGAAGCGGGAAGCTATGGTAAGGATACGAAGGGATTTCTACGCGTGCATCAATTCAATAAAGTTGAACTCGTGAAATTCGTGAAACCTGAAACATCATATGATGAATTGGAAGTACTCGTGACAGATGTGGAAGATGTATTGAATGCACTCGAAATTCCATATCGCGTTCTGCAATTATGCAGTGGAGACACTAGTTTTTCAAGTGCGAAAACATATGATCTCGAAGCTTGGTCACCCGCTGAACAGAAGTGGCTTGAAGTATCAAGCTGTTCAAACTTTGAATCATATCAAGCAAGAAGAGCGAATATCAGATTTAGAAATGATCAAGGCAAACCTGAATTCTTGCATACATTGAATGGCAGTGGTCTTGCCACATCGCGCTTGATGGTTGCCATTCTCGAGCATTATCAAACGGAAGATGGACATATCAATGTACCCAAGGCATTGCAGCCATATTGTCGTTTCGAAAGCATTTAAGAATGTCAGGCGAATCACATAATCCGCTTCTTGACATGTATAGAGATTTGCGCCATGCACAAACTCTTCATACAGTATCAAAAGTGTTTTTGACAGATGGAGAGAAAATCACGCTGACTGTTTTGGAAAGTGAGTTGAGCATTGCATCAATCCTTCTGACCGAAGATTTGTTTTTAAAGCATGAAGTATTGATTAGAAGCAGATTATCAGATGAGTATATTCTGATCATGCCCAAAAAGGAAATGGATACACTAGTTGGCATTGATCTCCATAGTCCAATGATGTCCATTACGAACACTCCGCCGCCAAGTGATTTACATTCATTGAAGAGTCCTGTCATTGCTCTCAATGGCATCGTCAATTCCGACAATGTGGGTGGAATCATTCGAAATGCGATTGGTTTGGGATTTGAATCCATCATAACTGATTCAACCACGAGTTCACCGTATTTGAGAAGATCAGTTCGCGTTTCAATGGGTTCTATTGCATTCGCCAAATGTGGATTTTCACAAAATCTTAGGCAAGATCTCGAACAAATGAAGTCCGAAAAAGGACTAAAAATCATATCTGCAGAGATAAATTCACATTCTAGGTCATTGAATGACTATGTATTTCCACAAGACTTCATTGTGGTATTGGGAAGCGAAGGGAATGGAATTGAAAAGGATATTTTGGCGATTTCTGATGATATTATCCATATTCCTATGGATTCTCGTGTAAAATCTCTGAATGTTTCATCGAGTTCGGCCATCATTTTACATGCTGCGAGACAAAGAAATCAACAATGTGGATAAGCATGTGCAAAATATTTCTTTGTGGAAAACTAGCGATAAGCTATCTTTGCAAGCTCTATTTGAATTCCTTTTTTCATCGAGGATTTGACTGTGGAATCATCCGCCAAAATCACGAAGTCTATACGCGAACAGGATGTACAAGCAAAATGGCATGTAGTTGATGCCGAAGGTTTGACATTGGGTCGTTTGGCATCACAAGTTGCATATTTGATCAGAGGCAAGCATAAGCCTGATTTCACACCCCATGTTGATTGTGGTGATTTTGTGATCGTGCTGAATGCTGCCAAAATTCGCGTGAAAGGCAAGCGTGAAGAACAGAAAGAATATTTCCATTATACCGGTTATCCGGGTGGGGATCGTTTCCGTTCTTTCAAAGATCTTGTGAAGAACAAGCCTGAAGAAGTCATTGAACTTGCAGTCAAGGGCATGCTTCCGAAGAATTCACTAGGTCGTAAAATGGGCAAAAAATTGAAAGTGTATGCAGGTCCTGAGCATCCGCATGCAGCACAGGAGCCCACTGAACTTAAACTTTCATACAGCGCAGAATAAAACGGAGTAATCCATGAAGAATATCACAGCTACCGGTCGTCGTAAGACAGCAGTTGCGCAAGTGCGTTTATTGCCAGGTTCCGGTAAGGTTACTGTAAATAAGAGTCCAATCGAGGAATATTTCCCCGTTGAGGTATATCGTCGCGAGGCATTGCGTCCTTTGGAGACATCGAATCTTGAAGGCAAGTTCGATATTTTCATCAAAGCGACAGGCGGTGGGAAGAGTGGTCAAGCCGGAGCGATTCGTCTCGGTGTGGCACGCGCTTTGGTGGATTTTGATGGCGAACTTCGCCCTCAATTGCATTCAGCAGGATTTCTCACAAGAGATCCAAGAATGGTTGAGCGTAAGAAGTATGGACAAAAGAAAGCTCGTAAGCGCTTCCAGTTCTCAAAACGCTAATCCGACAAGACATTGTTTGCAATGGACCTCACCTCAAATCGTGGCTGAGGTCTTTGCATTCTTCAGGAAAATGGTTCATTCGACCATTTTTACTATTAATCATGCTTTGTGATTGCATTTCCTCGTGGCCTTTCAAGGTTGGAAATACAAAGTGATCAAAGCAGTAGTATAAACCAATACATTAGGAGTTGCCACATGGCAAAGGAAACATCAGTCGAGGCCCTTCTCGAATCAGGTGCCCATTTTGGTCACCTTACCCGCCGTTGGAATCCAAAAATGCGCAAGTTCATCTATACAGAGCGCAATGGAATTCACATCATTGATCTTCGTAAAACAAAAGTATTATTGGACATTGCCTCAGAAGCCGCTCATGATGCTGCAAGTCAAGGTAAGGTTGTGCTTTTCGTTGGTACAAAGAATCAAGCTAAAGAAGCTATTCAAAATGCCGCAAAGCGTTGCGGAGCATATTATGTATCAGAGCGTTGGTTGGGTGGAATGCTTACCAATTTCTCAACCATTCGTAAGTCAATCAAGCGTCTTGCATCGATCGACAAAATGGAAGCTGATGGTACATTTGAAAAATTCACAAAGAAAGAGCGCTTGATGCTCAATCGTGAGCGTGAGCGTTTGCGTCGCGTTTTCGGTGGTATCGAAGAGATGACACGCATACCTGGTGCAATCTTTGTTGTGGATGTTAAGAAAGAACATATTGCAATTCAAGAAGCAAAAAAACTCGGCATTCCTGTGATTGGAATGGTTGATACCAATTGCGACCCAGATACAGTAAACTATCCAATTCCTGCAAATGATGATTCAATCCGCACGATTGAACTCATTGCAGAAACTCTTGCAGAATCAGTACTTTCCGGTCGTGAGATCGCAAAGCAAAAAGCTTCTGAAGCAGGTGTTTCAGGAGCAGCTGGAAAGGATAACGATTCAGAAGATGATGGCAAAGGTCCACGCAAAATGCGTCCCCGTCGCAGAAAAGATGATGAAGCTCCAA
>DBCJ01000101.1:8665-29033 GCA_002293005.1 Ignavibacteria bacterium UBA961
AGGAAATAGATACAATGTCAATAACACCACAAATGGTTAAAGACCTGCGCGACAAAACAGGTGCAGGCATGGCTGATTGTAAAAAAGCACTCGATGAAGCACAAGGCGACATGCAAGAAGCAGTTGAGATTCTTCGCAAGCGTGGTGCTGCCTCTGCAGCAAAGCGCGCAGATCGTTCTGCAAATGAAGGTATCGTCATTGCGAAAACATCAGCTGATGGATCAAAGAGCGTTATTCTTGAAGTCAATTGCGAAACTGACTTTGTTGCACGCAATGAAGAATTCGTAAAATATGCTGATGAACTAGCAAATGCATTATTGAATAGCGATGCAAAAGATGAAGAATCTTTGATGGCTATCAATATCGGTGATAAAACTCTCGGTGATCTTCACAATGAAATTCTTGCTAAATTCAGCGAGAAAATTGGTTTGAAGCGCTTTGAAATCATTCAAGCAAATGGATTTGTTGCTGATTATATTCATGCAGGAAATAGACTTGGTGTTCTTCTTGAAACCAATATCAATAATGCTGCAGATGAAGCAAAAGCTCTTCTTCGTGATGTTGCAATGCAAATTGCAGCTATGAATCCTGCTTATGTAAAGCGCGAAGATGTACAAACCGACGCATTGGAAAAAGAGATTGAAATTTACCGCGATAAAGCAATTCAAGAAGGTAAAAATCCTGAGATTGCTGATCGTATCGCAAAAGGACAAATCGAAAAATTCTATCAAGAACAATGCTTGCTTGAGCAAAGCTTTGTGAAGGATAGCAAGAAAACTGTTAAAGACATTCTCGCAGAGATTGGCAAATTGACAGGTGAGTCTGCAAGTGTTATTAGCTTCCGCAGATATTTTCTTGGCGAATAATGTGATTCATTGTCCATGAAATAAGTAGCGGCATGAATTTTTCGTAAATTTATGCCGCTTTTTTTATATCCGTTCAAGGAGAAATCCATGCAAAGTCCGCGCTATAAACGCATACTGCTCAAATTGAGCGGAGAATCTTTAATGGGAGATCAACAATTTGGTCTTTCATCCTCCATTTTGAAACAATATGCCAAGGATGTTGCAAAAGTATATCAACTTGGTGTTGAAATTGGAATTGTGATTGGTGGTGGAAATTTCATTCGTGGTGAACAAGCCGCTCAACAAGGGATTGATAAAGTCTCAGGTGATTATATGGGTATGCTCGCCACAGTTATCAATTGTATAGCGTTTCAACATGCATTGGAAGAAGAAGGATTGCCAACAAGACTACAAACGGCAATTCATATGCAACAAATTGCAGAGCCTTTCATCAAAAGAAGAGCAATCAGACATCTTGAGAAAAAACGAATCGTGCTTTTTGGAGCAGGAACAGGAAATCCCTATTTCACCACAGATTCTGCAGCCGCATTGCGCGCCATAGAAATGGAAGCCGATGTCATTATCAAAGGCACAAGAGTAGATGGTGTATATGATGATGATCCGGAAAAAAATCCTCTTGCAAAACGATATGATTCAGTGTCTTATCAAGAGGTATTGCTGAAAGGTCTGAAGGTAATGGATGCAACAGCCATTGCATTGTGTCAAGACAATGCATTACCAATTCTCGTGTTCAACATGAATGAACCGGGTAATTTGGAAAAAGTAATTATGGGTGAAAGCATCGCCACAATCGTACAACATTAAATCTATCGAGGATTTTACTATGCCGGTTAATGATATCGTCAAAGAAGCAGGCAATGCAATGGCAAAAGCCGTTGAACATGCCGGTCAACATATCTCAAAAGTTCGCACAGGCAGAGCTTCAGTTACTTTGCTTGACAATGTGAAAGTAGATTATTATGGTACAGCGACTCCTCTTGCTCAAGTTGGAAATTTGTCAGTGCCTGATGCAAGAACAATCTTGATTCAACCATGGGATAAAGGCACTCTTTCAGCTATTGAAAAGGCTATTCTCACATCTGATCTTGGTTTAAATCCTTCAAATGATGGGTCGGTAATCAGAGTTCCGATTCCACCACTCACTGAAGAAAGAAGAAAAGAATTTGTGAAACTCTGCAAAAAATTCGCGGAAGAAGGAAAAGTAGCTGTTCGCAATATACGCCGTGATCATATGGAAGAATTGAAAGTGGCTGAAAAGAAAGAGCACTATTCAGAAGATGACAGAAAACGCGGTGAGGATGAAATTCAAAAATTGACCGATAGATATGTAAAAGACATAGATGCGATCATGGTCAAGAAAGAAAAAGAAATTCTTGAAGATTAATCATCCATGTCAACACAACCGATTCCAATTCCAACACCTGAAAATCCTGAATCCATCAAGGATCAATTCGAGTCATTCGTAAAGCTTGTACAAGTTTTACGACTTGAATGTCCATGGGATCGTAAGCAAACTCATGAATCCATTTCTCACTTATTCATCGAAGAAGCATATGAAATGATTGATGCGATTGCGACAGGTGATGATGAGGAATTTGCGAAAGAACTCGGTGATCTGTTTTTGCATATTCTCATGCATGCGGTCATTGCAGAACAAAGAGGATCTTTTTCTATCATCGATGTGATGAAGAAAGTGCAATCCAAACTGATACATCGACATCCTCATGTATTTGGAGATACAAATGCAGAAGATGAAGAGACAGTGCGCAAGAACTGGGAAGAACTCAAAATGCAAGAGGGAAGATCATCAGCATTGGAAGGTGTTCCAAATGCATTGCCAGCTTTGATTCGTGCACAAAGAATACAAGAAAAAGCAGCCAATGTTGGATTCGATTGGGATAATGAATCAGATGTCTGGAATAAAGTTGATGAGGAATTGCAAGAGTTGCACGTAGAACTGGAACAAGGAAATCCGGAACGCATTACGGATGAATTAGGCGATGTACTATTCTCAATAGTCAATGCTGCAAGATTCCGTTCAATCATTGCTGAAGATGCATTGCAAAAGACATCAAATAAATTCAAAAAACGATTCATGATCATCGAACAAATGGCTCAGGAACAAGGCAGACAATTAAAAGATATGACCTTGCAAGAGATGGATGATCTCTGGAATGAAGTGAAAGCAAAAGAAAAGGGACAATAAGTCCCTTTTTTTATCGCAAGTCTATTATCTCTGCATCCTTCGGGGGAATGAAAGTAAAATTTGCATCGGTGATCCCACCATTTATTTTCAATGCCTCCAAATCCCACACTTGTTTTTGATTTCCATCCACGGCAGATATTCTCCTGATTTCCGAGCTACCTTTCTTTACATAAATCGTGAGTGATTTTATTCCTAATGCAGACTTCCCATTCTTGGGAATCAACTCCAATCCATGATGCGAGATATTTCCAATCGAGAAATCATGAAAATCTTTTGGTTGATAATTATAGAGAAAATTGAACAGGACAATATCAAGTGAACTTGATGGCCTGCTCTTTATTTCATTGATGGTCACATTCTTTCTGGTAGGATGATAATTCCAAACTGTATGGCCATCGCATATGATTTTTCTATCATTCAAATCCAATATGTATTTCCCCGAACGCATCGCCTTTAGCGTGCCGGTGATTCCTGATATCGGCTCAATGCCCACGAATTTTGCTTCCAGCGAATTCATATTGCCATAACGCTTGCGAAGCTGAGCAAAGAGTTCATTCTTTTTGTCCTGACTTAAAAGTTCATTAGTAAAAAGTAGAACCACTAAGGACAAAAGAAAAATCATTTTATTTACCATTCTTCAACTCCGGTTTTGAATTGGGTTCTTTTATCTTCTG
Source organism: Ignavibacteria bacterium UBA961 (assembly GCA_002293005.1). GTDB lineage: Bacteria > Bacteroidota > Ignavibacteria > Kapaibacteriales > UBA961 > UBA961. The sequence continues at coordinate 12,412 of DBCJ01000101.1, forward strand.
CACTTTGCCTTCCTCTCTTCTTCTATCAATCTCTTTTCTGCTCACTATGCCAATATCCCTTAAGGATTGCATGGTCATGATTTCTTTGATGGGAATTGACTCGAGTGGATTCTTACCAATACTGAGAGTGTTGAGATATTGCAAGGCAGAAATTCCGTTCGGTAGTGTTGTAAGTAAATTACTTTCTATTGACAATTGTGTGAGACTTTTACATTTCCACAATGATGGAGATAATTGTGTCATAGAATTGTAGGATAAATCAAGTTCTCTCAAAATTGAGTTCTCAGGTATGTCATTTGGTAAAGACTTGATTTGATTTCCAGAAAGATTTAAACTTTGAAGTGTGATGAGTGAGAATAATTCTTTTGGTACGGTGGTCAATTGATTGGCGGATAAATCAATTGAAAAGAGAGTTGTGGAATTTTTAATCTCAGAAGGCAATGTTTTGATCTTGTTTTTCGATAATGTCAAATTTCGTAATGCAGGCAATTCCAACAATGCCTTAGGAATGGTTGTCAATCCATTGTTTGAAGCAGAAAATGTTCGCAATAATATTAGCTTTTCAATTCCAGCGGGTAATTCACTTAATCGACTACCATCTATGCCAAGTGAATGTAACTTTTTTAACTGGGACAATTCCGGAAATGAAGTCAATTGTAGATTTGAGATATTTAAATCATTTAATGATTCCAATCCAAGTATTGACTTTGGAATGCTTGTAAGATTCAAATCTGAAATATTTAAAACCTTCAAATTCTGCATCCCTGAAAAGTCCGGGAGTGAACTTATTGGATTGGAAGATATATCTAATAATTCCAATTCAGGCAAACTGTTGATACTGTTCGGAATTGAGGAAATCTTATTATTTGAAATAAGTAGTCTCTTCAACTTTTTCAATGAAGAAATACCATCTGGTATTGTCGGGATTTCATTGAAAGAAAGAGTCAATTCTTCTATGTTCGTACATTTTAGAAGGTCGATGGGAAATTCTTTGAATCTTCTGCGACTGAAATTGATATGAGTGATTTCCTCAGGTTTAAATTTCAAATCTTCCACGCCTTTTGCATCTCTTCTTTTCAATTTTTGGAATTTCTCCGCCTGAGTATTTTCTTGTTGTGCTTGCACAGAAATACATAATGTGAGAAAGAAGAAGAATGCCAAGATATAGGATTTCATATGTTCTACTCTTTTTATATTAATTACAATCATTGACAAAATTACCTGATATGCATATCACTTGCTATCGTAAACATTCCTAATTTTGTACATGATTAAAAATGCATTGCACATTCTGACGATATTCATTGTTCTTTCATTGGGTTTTATTTCCTGTAATGATGCTCCCCAAGCTCCGGAAGCTGTTCCGGATACAGGAAAGATCAATGATACACTGTATATTCCGCTTCAACCCGATTGGACCGATTTTAATGAGCCGTCTGATATTTTCATAGGTCGTGAACCATTTGTTTATGTGGCCGACACTAAGAATAATCGTATTGTGATGCTCGATATTGCCGGTCGCCGTGTTGGTGTCTCGGGCTTTATCAAAAATCCTATTGCTATCGCTCAGGATGGATTATTTGATTTACTGATATGTGGTGAAGTTGATACTGTATTGCAAGGAAAGACAGTGACGATTGGGGCAATATACCGCATTCATCTAAGTGATGTTAGACATTCAATTGCCAATGCACCTATTCAATGTGTGTATACTCAAGCCGGCAGACCTGAAAGAAGGTTTACGGGAATAACGGTCCTCCAAGGTAATGCATATTTGATTTCTAGAACAGGTCCAAGCAATGCCTCTCGCTTTGATCCGGATGATGCTGTACTATTGATGAGTCCTCAAGATTCTGTCACGAGCAGATTGTCCTCACTTGTTCCTGAAGGCAATGCATTGTATTCAATCGGTTCGATTTCCTCTCTCTCTGTTGCGGCTGATAGATCCCAAGATTTTCTGTTCACGCAGATTTCCCCCAATATGCAGTATAAAGTGCAGTGGCTGAGTTATGTTACTGGTGACATAACAGGGTGGTTTCAAAAGTTTAATCCTGCTGATCCTACTACTTCAGGAAGAGATTTGATTAGTGTAGGTCGCTTTGATAGGCCTGAGGATATCACATATGATGCCTTTGGGAATGTATATGTGATCGATGCAGGCAAAGATTCTGTTCTAAAGTTCACATCCACTGGTAAAGAGATGCATTCTTTTGGTGGCTCAGGCGCAGGCAAATCTCAATTTTCCTCACCCTCAGGGATTGCCTGGTTCAATAAAACCCTCTATGTGGCAGACACGAAAAATAATCGGATATGTCGTTTCCGCCTTTCCACTGACCAATAAAAAAAGCCATATGGAATTCCATATGGCTTAATACTTGTGACAAGAATGATTTATTCTTGTTCCATCGTTGCACGATATTGACGACGAGCAGCTTTCATGCGTGAAAGACGCTTCTCTACAGAAGGCTTTATGAAAAAAGCACGCTTTTTGAATTCGCGCAAAACTCCGCTACGCTCATATTTTTTCTTAAAGCGACGAAGTGCTCTGTCGATCGACTCATTGGATTGGATTGTTACGCCTACCATATCTCTTTTCTGGATAAGATGGATAATTTTATTTAACTAAATTTTCAATCAATTTTTTCTCTTTTTGCTTTTCAAATTGAACGATGATCGCAAAACCACCATTGGAAATAATCTCCTTTGAAAGAACAACGCCGAGATCGTCCCATTTCTGATGGTAAATAACATCACCTACAGCATATACATCAGATGGGTTGTAAATTTTGGAATCTTCTTTTGAAACCTGTACAATAGCTGCAGTCTTGTCTGATTTTGCCTCAAGAACATCCAAATCAACAAGTTGAGAATGGCGGCTGAGCGTACAACGTGCCCACTGGCGACGGCCTTCCGCAGACTCCATTGGTTCGCCAATAAGCTCATGCTTGGTTTCTTTCATCAAGAAAGGAGAAAAGAGCTTGACATATTTGGCTTTTCTGGCGCGTCTGACTTTTGTAGCCATTTGGAACTCCGTTCACAGACTGAAATTACACAATACAGGGACTGCAAATATACAAAGAAATAGGTTATCCACCAAACTCAACTGATTCTGTATCAATGTGTTGTGATAACAAACCGTAACATTCCCTGATCTTAATATCTCTTGCTCTTGATGAGACAAGGCATATAATGATGGAGATTTTCGAGAACTTTGCCCGTTCCTCGCACAACTGCAGTGAGTGGATCTTCAACAACATGCACGGTGAGCGTTGTTTCCATGGAAAGGCGTTTATCCAAACCTTTTAGCAAGGCTCCACCGCCTGATAGCATAATTCCGCGATCATAAATATCTGCAGCCAATTCAGGAGGTGTTCTTTCGAGTAATAATCGAACGCTTTCAACTATTGTTCCAACACATTCACTGAGTGCTTCTCTGATATCGATTGAACTGACCGTGATTGATTGAGGAATACCTGTGATCAAATCACGACCTTTCACTTCGATTTCTACTTCTTGTTCCAATGGATAAGCAGATCCAACTTCGCATTTGATGATTTCAGCGGTTCTCTCACCAATGAGAATATTATGATTGCGCTTAAAGTACTGAACAATACTATTGGTCATTTCATCACCTGCCATACGAATGGACTCATCGGTAACGATACCTGAAAGTGCAATCACTGCGATTTCAGTGGTTCCACCACCGATATCAACTATTAAATTTCCTTTTGGCTCGTGAACATCAAGTCCGATTCCAATTGCAGCGGCCATTGGCTCTGCAATGAGATGTACTTCCTTAGCACCAGCATGTTCAGCACTGTCTCGCACGGCACGCTTTTCTACTTCGGTAATGCCTGAAGGCACGCATACGACAACTCGTCTGGCTGGTTGCCATGACAAAGAAATTTTCTTGATGAAAGCTCTGAGCATTCCCTCAGCGATTTCAAAATCTGCAATCACGCCGTCTTTCAATGGACGAATGGTGCGAATGTCACGATGAGTCTTGCCTACCATTGCTTGTGCTTCATGTCCGATCGCGAGTATATGCTTATTGGTGCGATCGAATGCAACGATTGATGGCTCATTGAGCACCAAGCCCTTATCTCTCATCCAAATGAGAGTATTGGCAGTGCCAAGATCAATGGCCACATCTGTTGATAAAAATCCAAAACGCATCATATTCTCACTATACTGATGATGAAGTCATTCACATTCTATGCCTTGAGGCAAATCAATGGGGGACTGCAAAAATACGAATCTAAGGATAGAAAACCAATCTCGGAATCAAGTTTCCGAAATCTTTATAGTGATCTAAGTTTATGATTCAAAATACTTTGCAATCTTTGATCACTCTGCTTTTCGCAATTGCTCCTTTTCGGAGTTAGATGGGCTTTTTTGCTCAAAATGAGGCTCTTTTCCGGAATCCACTACATCTCTGTCAACGATGCAATGATTGATGTCATTACGATCGGGTACATCAAACATGATGGGCAACATGATTTCTTCCACTATTGCTCTCAGACCCCGAGCACCTGTTTTGCGAATCTTGGCTTTTTCAACGATGCCCAATAGAGCATCATTTGTGAATTCCAATCCGCATTGTTCCATCGAGAACAACTTTTGATATTGCTTGATAAGTGCATTCTTAGGTTTTGTGAGTACTTGTAGCATCGCCTCATCGGTCAATGGTTCAAGCGGTGCAATCACAGGAAGTCTTCCAACCAATTCAGGAATGAATCCAAATTTGATGAGATCCTCGGGCTCCACTCGCGAGAGCAAAGCGCTGGTCTCTTCCACATTTTCTTTCATGCTCGCACTGAATCCAATGGTTTTTGCATTGATTCTGCGGGCAATTGTTTTCTCTACTCCATCAAAAGCACCGCCACAGATGAAGAGAATATTCTTTGTATTTACATATACCAAAGATTGCTCGGGATGTTTTCTTCCACCACGAGGAGGAACGCCAGCAACAGTACCTTCAAGCAATTTGAGAAGTGCTTGCTGAACGCCTTCGCCGGATACATCTCGCGTAATGCTTTGTGAATCTGAACGGCGGGCAATTTTATCGATTTCGTCGATATACACAATGCCACGCTCTGCACGCTCAACATCATAATCTGCATTCTGCAGAAGATGTACGAGGATGGTCTCAACATCATCACCTACATAACCTGATTCAGTGATTGTGGTTGCATCCGCAACTGCAAAAGGTACATCAAGAATGCGTGCCAAGGTTTTTGCAAGTAGTGTTTTTCCCGTTCCGGTAGGACCAACAAGCAAAATATTGCTTTTCTCAATTTCAACATCATCTTGAGATGGAAGAGCATTGGATGCAATACGCTTATAATGATTATATACAGCAACACTCAAAATGCGCTTTGCTTTATCTTGATCAATCACATATTCATCAAGCTTTGCTTTGATTTGTGATGGCTTTAATAATGCTGTTTTGTGATTCTGATTTTTGTGAGACTTTGTGGAAGGTGCAATGTGTTGATTCAATACATCCATGGATGTATGAATGCAACGATCGCAGATATACACTTCATTGCCTGCAATGAGATTCTGGACATCGGCGGCAGGACGACCACAAAATGAACAGTGAATGGAATCTTTGTCTTGCTTTCTTGAACTCATTATGTTCTGTCACGGTATATCAAGAAAAAAAAAGGCGGGACGAAAGTATCGCCCCACCTTTCATGTATTCATGTAGCATTATGATTTGCTTGGCTCTAATGTACGACGCTCTAAGATCTTATCGATGATACCATATTCAACTGCCTGCTTGGCGCTCATATAATTATCTCGATCTGCATCTTTGAGAATAGTCTTTGTGTCTTTGCCTGTATGCTTACTGATGATTGCATAGAGCATTTCACGAATGCGAAGCATTTCTTTGGTATAGATCTCAATGTCGGTTGCCTGACCTTGAGTACCACCCAATGGTTGATGCATCATAATGCGTGAATTTGGGAGTGCAAATCGCTTTCCTGCTGTTCCCGCACAAAGTAGTACCTGTGCCATTGATGCTGCCATACCAACGCAAATTGTGCTGATATCGGGTCTAACAAATTGCATGGTATCATAAATTGCCATGCCTGCAGTAACGCTTCCACCAGGAGAGTTGATATATATATTGATATCCTTGGTCGGATCTTCACTTTCGAGAAAGAGAAGTTGGGCTACAGTCAAACTTGCAACATTATCATCTATGGGTGTACCAATGAAAATGATTCTTTCTTTCAAAAGACGAGAATATATATCATATGCTCTTTCGCCTCTACTTGTTTGTTCCACTACCATGGGAACGAGTTGATTCATCATAATGATGCTCCGGATGGTGATTATTCACCGGCAGATTTTGACTTGGTTGATTTCTTTTTTGGCTTTTCTTCCTCGTCTTCTGTCTTTTTTGCTTTGGTTGAAGTTTTTGCTTCCTTTGCTTTCGCTTCAGCTTTTGGCTTAGCAGTTTTACTTGCTGTCTTTGCCGGCTTTGCCTTTGACGAAGAAGCTGACTCTGCAGTGTCTTGCATTTGCTGAACCATGGCTTCCATGTCTTTTTCAGCAAAGTATACCTGAGGATCTACATCAAGAACGGTTGCCATGGAAATGACTTTATCCAAAACTTTTCTTGCAAGGATTGAACCGAGAAATGCATTGTCTTTCATGAGATATGAAAGAATCTGATTATCATTCATTTGTGTTTGTGAACGATAATATTGCAAATATGGAAGAATGTCTTGCTCTTCAAGAGTAATGCCTTCCTTCTCAATGATTCTGTCACGAATCAATTCCCAGCGTGCTGTCTGCTCGGCATAAGGACGGAACATTTCTTCAAAGTCAGACATCTTCAATTCAGCCGCAGATGGACCTTGTTGTTTTTTGAAATTGTCAAACATTCCATGCATAACTTCATGGACCAATGAAGGTGGAACTTGAAAATCATGCTTCGAAGTGATGATGTCCACAATTTGAATTTCCATCTCTTTGCGTGCTTCATCTTCCAACATGCGATTATTATAATCGCGAACACTGCTTTCCAATTCTTCAATAGTTGAAAGACTGCCATTGGAATACTTCTTGACGAATTCTTCATCCAATGCGGCAGGTACAATCTTCTCTGCAGACAAAATTGTCACTTCAAACCTATCAGGATTTTCTTCACCCTGAGTTGCATCCATGTATGTTGCAGTATCACCAACTTTTTTACCAATCAATGCATCACGAAGGAATCCATCCAAATCGGGATGATCGAGGAAAATTGTATTCTCTTGGGGTTCCAAACCTTCAAGGGGTTCACCAGTTTCATCATCCACTTTTGTGAAACGAATGGTAACATTATGTTTGGCATCGCTGACATCGTCGGCAGGAATGCTGGTTGCATTCTTGAGTAGAATTTCATCAATGATTTTTTTAACATCTTCCTCAGTGACTTTTGCAATCGGCTTCTTGATTTCCAAACCTTCATAAGATGCCAATTCAAATTCAGGAATGATGCTGAAACGAATCACATAAGTCATCGAGCCATTCTCACCCGGCTTGAGATCAAGCAATTCAGGCTGGCCAACAACTTTTATATTATTGTTACGAGTATAATTCTTGAACTCGGAATCTGCCACATCCATCATGCAGTCTTGCTCAATCTGTCTGCCAAATCTCTGCTTAATAATAGATAGTGGAACCTTCCCCTTGCGAAATCCTTTGATTTCTATTGTTGGCTGCGCCTTCTGATAAGCACGCTCAAAGTGAGGAATGAAATCCTCTTGTGTCAATGTAAAACTTACCTCTTGCGTGCAAGCATCAATTGATATGACGGAGATTTCCAAAGAAGTAACCTTGATTATTTCAAAATGCCGGATTCACCGGAAAACATTGTGCGGATGGGGAGGGTCGAACTCCCACGGGTTGCCCCACCAGATCCTAAGTCTGGCGCGTATGCCAATTTCGCCACATCCGCATAGCTGAGTGCTTGTAAACAAGAGCGCAAAAATACAATGTTTTCATCGGTTTATGAAATAATTGTTAACTTGTCAATTCGAGTCGATGTGCCGGTATAATTCACTATTTATGACATATTTTGCATTTCTGAGCCATTATGAGCCCCAATAATACCTTCGATGCAATTATTTTGGGTGCCGGTATTTCCGGTATGTCTGCTGCCATGCATTGCATAAAACAGGGAAAAAGTCCTCTATTGATAGAGTCCACCGCAAATATCGGAGGAAGAGCCCGCTCATTTGAAGATCGCGTTTCAGGAGATATAATTGATAATGGTCAACATGTCATGATGGGTTGTTATGCATCTTTCTTTGAATTGATCAAAGAAATCGGAATGATGCACAAGATTCACAAGCAGAAATATCTTACAATTCCATTTCATTTTACAAATGGCGAAAAAGACCTTCTTTTTGCCAAAGGATTTGCAGGCCTACATGGGTCCATCGGAATGGCACTCGGAATGTTGCGTTTAAATTTTTTGAATGGAAAAGACAAAAGATCCATGCTATTATTTGCCCTTCGATTGAAACTGGGCATATGTAGACCGGGATCCATGACCGCTATGGAATTTCTTTTGTCAGAAGCACAGTCAGGCAGACTTATTGAATTGATATGGACACCCGTGATACTTGCAACCATGAATGGCAAACCCGAAGAGGTATCGGCAAAAGTGTTTGTCACTGTTTTACGACTTGCCTTTTTTGGTTCGGGAGATGCTTCATCGCTCTATATTCCTCAATGTGGATTATCAGAACTCTTTGAGCCATTCGAAGCATGGATGAATGAGCGTGGTGGAAAGATGTTGCGAAGCATGGGTGTGAGTACAATCGACATCGAGCATAATCAAGTGAAAGGGGTTACTCTACAAGACGGCACCAAACTATTTTCTTCAAGTGTGATTACGGCCATACCTCCTCATGCATTGCAAAAGATCATTCCGGATGCATTGAATCATTCATACTTTTCAGAACTCGGACATATCAACTATTCCCCGATAGTTTCATTATACCTTTGGTTCGACAAAGAATTTCCTGAAATTCAATTGTCTGCAATCATGGATACAAAAACACAATGGATATTTAAGAAAACAACAAAAATGCAATCCGCAAAATCATTGCTTGCATTGACAATCAGTGCCGGTGATGAGATTGTAGGAAATTCGACGGAAGAAATTGCAAATCTTTGTGCAGAAGAAGTGAGACAATGCTTTCCTGAAATGCGGGGTGCAAATGTAATACACTGGAAAGTCATCAAGGAAAAATCGGCTACCGTATTGATAGATCCGGATACAGAAGAAAGAAGACCAAATCAAAAAAGTCCTGTGGATGGACTTGTGATTGCTGGTGATTGGACTAATACAGGTTTACCCGCAACACTTGAGGGCGCAGCTTTAAGTGGTAAGATTGCTGCTTCGCTCATTTAACCACCATAAGCGCCGAAAGAGCGTATGCCGGCATTCCAAATGATGCGAGTGATCAGCCAAGTGAACATGCACCAAGAAAAGCAAATCGCAATATGTAAACCTGCTTGATTTAGTGGCATGAGTCCGGCAGACAAAGCAGCAGGAACATAGCTCAAATATTGAAAGGGAAGAAAGGATGAAATACGAGCAAGCCAATCGGGGAGTAAATCCAATGGTACAAGTGAACCCGAAAGAAACCACATGCTGATATCAAATATCACATGAAATGTCCATGTCTCTTCAAACCAAAAAGCCAAATATGAAATCGCCATCGAAATGAAAAACTTGATGATCATCGCCATGCATACAAGTAAAGATGACCAAGCTATTCCTTCCCAAGAAATGTGTGATTGAGTGAAGAATGGAATGAATGGAATGATGATCGAAGTTGAAATAATCACGCCTACTCGATCTGCTGTCGCAAGTGCTCCGGAAAATCCCAAGTGTGAAATTGGCTTGATGAGATATTTATTCAAATCACCTTTTCGAATTTCTTCGGATACATTCTTCTCGATTCTCCCCGATCTAATGATAACACCATACAGAGCAGCGAAAATCACATAGAGAAACATGGAATCGGAAGTGTATTGACCGATGACGAGATTATTTCTTCCTGCAAAAACTGAATCCCATAAGAAGTACTGTACACCTATCAATACAATAAGCGACAAAAAACTATTGCTGAAATAATCCATTCGATATTCAAGCAATGAAGATAGACCGCTACGAAATGCTGCAAGATAGGTATTCATCAAAGTGCTTTTGTGCGCCCACCATCCACAAGCATTGTTATACCCGTGATATATGAGGCATGATCAGATGCAAGAAATATTGCTGCAGACGCAATTTCATGTGGCTCGCCAAGTCTTTTCATTGGCACTTCATCTGCCATAGTTTTTGCAATGTCATCAGTGGATTTCTGCTGCTCTTTGGACTTTCTTTCAATCAATGCTGTGAGTCTGCCGGTTTTTGTTGCTCCCGGTAAAACACTGTTCACAGTGATGCCATATTGTGCAACTTCATTTGAAAGCGTTTTGGACCAAGATGCTGTTGCGGAACGAACTGTATTTGATACACCCAATCCATCAAGAGGTTGTCTTACAGAGGTGGAAATGATATTAATGATTCTTCCGTAATTTCTTTGTTTCATTCCCGGTAAGCAATATTGCGCAATCACATGGGAAGCCATGAGAAGTCTATTGAATGCTTCATGAAAAGCTGAAACTGAAGATTGCTCAATCGTACCCGGTGGCGGACCACCTGAATTATTTATGATGATGTCGATTGGAGTATCACCTAAAGACTCCATTGCGGATTGCACCGCATGCAAATCTGAAAAATCAGCAATGAGTGCTTTATGTTGTTGACCATTCTCTGCAGGCAATCGAGAGATTACTTCTTGCAATGAATCTTGATTTCTAGAAAATCCAATGACTGTGCAACCGGCTTTAGCGAGCATTGTGGCAATTGAGAGTCCAATGCCTTGCGTGCATCCACATACGAGAGCGACTCTTTTGTCGAAACGAATATTCATCTATATAATCCTATCACTTTGCAAGTACGACAAATTGTGTTCTGCGATTGATCGCTCTATTGCGTTCTGAATCATTTGGAGCAACGGGTTGGGACATGCCGAAACCTCTAGCGCGAAGTCTTTTTTCTTCAATTCCTCTTTTGATCATTTCCTGCATCACGGATTTCGCACGAGCATCGGATAATTTTTGATTGAATTCTTCGCCTCCGATATTATCGGTATGACCTTGAATTTCCAATCGTAATTTTGGATATCGCTCCATGAGTTCAGCCAATTCATCAATTCGAATCATTGATTCCTCCCGAACAACTGAAGAGTTGAAATCGAACTGTATGGGATATTTAAAACCATCTGATACATCAAAACCGGGTCCAAGTGGAGCAGTATCATATTCACCATTGCAGATGACTGTGTCGGATGAAAAGTCGAGTCCCATTTTCACTTTATGAATACCATAATATTCAGGAGCTTTATATGATATCTTATAGAAGTTTCTGAGGCTTCGATAGATATCAAGAAAAATTGCAATCAATTCTTCTTTGGTTCTTGCTCGATAATATTTCCCACCGGTATATTGTGCGATTTGTCGCATGATTTCATCATTTGGATAACCAAATCCTACAGTGAATATATTGACGCCTTTTGTTTTTGCTGTATCCAAGATCATCTTCAATCTAGTCTTGGAATAATTGTCTTCACCATCAGAAAATACCACAATAACTTTGGGGACGGTATCGGGAATTTCGGTTGTGAATGCCTCCATGGATTTCATGATAGCATCATATAAACCTGAATAATACCCTTGTCCTTCAAGGAAGGTGGATTTAAATTTATTGACAATGATTTCCTTGTCTTTCCACATCGGAACTTTGAGCGTATAATCTTTCGCAAATGTGGAAATACCAATTCTATCTTGTGGTTGCTTCATGTTCACGAATAACTCGGTGCCCATGGCAATAGCATCCATCACACCGGACATCGATCCACTGAAATCGACACTCAACATAATGGCATAAGGAATGGAATCTGCATCGCCATATTCGCGAACGCGAAAACTGTCAATCGTGACATTGGATCTACCGAGTTTTTCTTTCAGGAGATACCAATACTTTTGGTCTTTACGATATGGTGGTGCGATATGTGTGATATAGTGACCACTTGTGTCAAATACCTTTGCAAATAGTCGAATTTCTTGTGGATAGGATTTTGTTTCTATTCTACTTATTTCCATTTGAATGTCTGATGGCTTTGCGCTATCTATATGCCTCGTGGATGTAAGAAGAAACTGTCTTTTCATCGAATCCGTTACATCGCTTTGCAATTCAAGTGAAGAAAGTGATGCAGCTCTTCGTGAAGTACCACAGGATGAGAAGAGTAATGTCCCCAATGCCATGACCAAGAAAAACGAAAAGGCAGAATATCGATGAGATACTGCCTTTTTCTGCTTGTCATGTGATATATGTTCTATCATCATTTATTCTGCTTTTGGTGGTTGCCAAGAAGGGCGAGTCCATTTGATAAGTTCGATATTTGCATTGCCTACATAGAGTTTCATTTTTGCACGAATTGGAACGCGTGCTTCATCATCTGAAAACCAACCTTCGAATTTACCTGTAAGGCCATAAATTCCTGTCCAATCTGCCGTGCCATTGAAATACAATGTCTTGATCGGATAACTTGCCGCATCGATTTCAATCACTTCGGGTTTTGCAATGAAATTGATTGATGTCGAAACAGTGTCATCCATAATGATGGTTGGAACCTTGATGGATTTCTTCGATCTCAACATTTGTCTTGCGAGAAAGTATAAGCTACTTCCATCATTCCATTTTTTTGCTGTTTTCAGAACACGCTTATTGTTGAGTTTATTCGCCTTGTATTTTTCCATTGTTACATTCTGATTGGGATAATCAAAGATGTATTTGTCATACATCCATGAACCATCAGATTCTTTTGTACTTGCCGTAAAATTATGTGAATACTGTACAGAAGGATCAATCCAACTTTCATAAATCGAATGCAGGTCGATGAATGGAATGCCTTTGCGAGAATCGATGTATACCTTTGTGTGATAGACATTCTTTCCATTGAAATCAACATTTTTCAATGTTGTTACTCGGATATTACCCAGAGAAATTCCCATATAAGAAACATCATATACCAATTCTTCGCCGGGAACTACTACCTGTGCTTGAAGTGAAAGAACGGAAAAAAGTCCGAAAATAAGGGTAAAGAAAAATCTTTTGAGCAATGTCATTGAATATACATTCCTGAATTATTTAAGTTTTGCAATTCGTGCGGCTTCCGGAAACAAGGTGACTGCTTTTTTGATTTGTTTGTCATCCTCATAAGCAATTGGATAGAAACCTGAATTGCCAAAAATAGATCTTGCAATTGTTGCCTTGAGCATATTTTTCAGATAAGATTTATCTGTAGTATAATTCGCATCATTCCATTGAATTTCTTTTGATTCAGCAAGAGTGCGGAATTCTTTAAGTAGTTCCTCGCTTACTTCGAAACCTTTTCTGAAGGTATTGAAATTGTCTTTATATGTTGTACGCAATGTTGACCCTTGACCACGCAAATAGTTGTCGGTAAATTCCCAGAAAAGATTTTTTCTGCGAATGGATACGCTGAGTGGAGTAATGGTATCTGGTTTGACAACATAATCAGGAGTTATTCCGCCGCCGCCATAAACTGTTCTTCCGCTGACGGTTTTAAACACAGGACGAGTTGAGTCAGATGACTTTTTTGAATCTTGTGAATGCTCGATATTTTCTCCTTCTTCAACATCTTCGCGACCTTCACCACGATAGTATTTGTCTTTATCGCCATAGGGTCTTTGAATAAGTCTTCCGGAAGGTGTGTAATATCTTGAAATAGTAAGGCGATATGCTGAGCCATCGGGAAGAGGATATTGTTGTTGAACAAGTCCTTTGCCGAATGACACATCACCGACAATCAATCCGCGATCGAGATCTTGCACTGCACCGGAAACGATTTCACTTGCGGAAGCAGAGCCACCATTGATCATCACGATGAGCGGAAGGTTTTCAAGATTTCCACCATCACCGGAGAAATAGTCTTCATCAACTTCAGGTCTGCGACCTTTGGTATACACGATCTTTTGTCCGCCTTTCAAAAATTCATCTGCCAATCTGAATGCTTGATCCAAATATCCGCCGGGATTATTTCGAAGATCAAGAATGAGTCTTTTCATTCCTTCGGCACGAAGTTTCGTTGCGGCTTCCATGAATTCTGAATGAGTTGTCGCAGCAAAACGATTGATGGAAATCAAGCCGATATCGGTTTTTTCAATCATGAATGAGGCATCAACCGTATAGAGTGGAATCTTATCACGAGTGATGTCATAATCAATCAATTTTCCTTCTCCCGATCTTTTGATTCCAAGCTTCACGCGTGTGCCTTTTGGACCTCGCAATTTTTTAGGTACATCTTCTCTCGTCAAACCAATTGCAGTACTATCATTTATCTTTACGATTTTATCGCCGGATTGAATCCCCAATGCCTCGCTTGGTCCACCGCTAATCGGAGTCACGATTGTGATGGTATCTTTTACTACATCAAATTCAACCCCGATTCCCTCAAAACTACCTTGGAAATCTTCGGTTACTTTTTTCATTTGATCTGCAGGAATATAAACAGAATGCGGATCCAACTCATTGAGCATTCCTCGTATTGCGGCTTCGGTAAGTTTTTTGGAATCCACATTCTCAACATACATCTGATTGGCACGATTGAGGACATCATTGAATTTTTTGACTTGATCATAAATCGAGTCATTTGACATCGCAGGCCGTGACATTGTACCGAGAAAAATTCCGATGCCTATGCAGGCACCGAAGATCAGTGCTTTTGTAATTTTCATAGAGTTATGCAATTGGGGATAAGTGTACGGCGCAATTTACGAGTTTATGGGCATTTACCTTCGATTGGGCTTAACCAACCCACAAATTCCCTAATTATTTCGTGCGCTTGACGATTCGTACATGAGGATAGTGTGATTGACTTGAAAATCAATCTTTGAATCGATAGCCGACACCCTTGACGGTTTCGATCAGATGGCCATATCGGCCGAGTTTTTCACGGATTTTGGAGACATGAACATCCACGGTTCTGTCAACAACATAGACACTTTCTCCCCAAATACGCTTGAGTAATGACTCACGGGGAAAGACTTTTCCGCGATTTGCGGCCAAAAAGGCTAGTAATTCGAATTCTTTTTTTGGGAAGAATGATTCTTTTTCATCAATGCGAACAGTATAGTTCTGGCGATTGATCTCCAAAGTGTCTATTGTGAGAATTTCAGGTGCAGCGATGGTTTCCGTACGAACTTTTTCTGCGGCACGACGAAGGATTGTTTTGACTCTGGCCACCAATATGCGTGGGCTGACCGGCTTTTGAATATAATCATCAGCGCCAAGCTCAAGACCCAAAATTTGATCAATTTCCCCTGTCTTTGCAGTCAAAAAGATGATGGAAACTTGTGCCAATCCCGGAATGAGGCGTACCTGTCGGCATACTTCGAAGCCATCAGGACCCGGCATCATAATATCAAGAATAATTAAATCCGGCTTGAATTCACCCGCAACTTGAAGCGCAGAGTCTCCATCCGATGCGGTTGCCACGGAATATCCCTCTTTTTCGAGATTATATCGAATGAGGTCTATGATATCTTCTTCATCATCTACTACGAGGATTTTCTTAAGCATATGTAATCCGCATCATGAATGTACATGATAATATGCCAAATTATGGAATTGTATTGCCAAGCAAGGTTATGATTCGATAATACTGTCATCGAACCTTGAATGTGGCCATCGTGATGATTGCGAGTAGAATGCCTATGATATAGAATCTTGTGACGATTTTTGACTCATGCAATCCTGATTTCTCGAAATGATGATGGAGTGGTGACATCTTCAATAGTCTTTTTCCTTCTCCGTATTTCTTCTTGGAATATTTGAAATACAGCACTTGAATGATCACAGACAAGGTTTCGGCAAAGAAAACTCCGCCAAGAATGGGTAAAAGAAATTCTTTTTTGATGAGAATGCATAATCCACCAAGTGCACCTCCTAATGCGAGAGAGCCGGTATCACCCATGAATACCTGAGCAGGGAATGAATTAAACCAAAGAAAACCAAGCGATGCACCCACCAATGCCGCACTGAATATGGTTAATTCATCAGCTCCACGAAGATGAAAGATATTGAGATATTGAGAGAACACTGCATTGCCACTCACATAAGAAATCACGGCCAATGCAAGCGCTGCAATGCCAACAGTTCCAATTGCGAGACCATCCAAACCATCGGTGAGATTCACTGCATTTGAAGTTGCTGTGAGAATGAACATGATTGCGGGAATATACATCCATCCAAAATCAAAATGAATGTCCTTGGCGAATGGAACAGTGGTCAGCGTATTATATTGATCAAAATTATATGAGAACCATTCCGGATAGAAATAAATGGTTGAACCAACGATGAGTCCGACCAATAGTTGACCAATGATTTTATATCTACCTATCAATCCCTTTTTCATTTTCTTGATGACTTTCAAATAATCATCCAGAAAACCCACAGCGCCAAGTCCCAATGTTAT
>DBCJ01000111.1:0-9802 GCA_002293005.1 Ignavibacteria bacterium UBA961
ATGGTTTCACAATACTCAGAAAGTTCATTCATGAATGAAATACGCATTGCCAAAAAACAATTTGCTGCATATTTGGTGATTTCAGCGCTCTTTTCATCCATCACATAGATTGGATTTCCACTGCGTAAGAATGGCTCATATAAATCACGCATCTCATCTTCAGCGCGCTCATTTGAAGTTCCAACAACAACGCGATCTGGCTTCATGAAATCTTCGACAGCGAATCCTTCTCTCAAAAATTCAGGATTGCTGACAACTTCGATATCAAAACCAGGAGCATAATTTCTACAAATCATTCGAACTTTGTCTGCTGTCCCAACGGGTACGGTACTTTTATTGACCAAAATTCTAAAATCAGTGATATTCTCTTTCTTGATGATTTCAGAAATATTTTTCGCAGCGTCCATCACATAATTCAAATCAGCAGAACCATCTTCTCCGGGAGGAGTAGGCAAACACAAAAACAATATTGCGCATTGCTTTACTGCATGCTCCAAATTCGTTGAGAATTTCAAGCGACCATTACTGATATTCCTTTCGAGCAAATGCTCAAGACCGGGTTCATAAATTGGCATTTTGCCTTGTTGCAATGTTTCAACTTTATGTTGATCCACATCAATGCAGAGAACATTATTTCCGCTTTCAGCAAAACAAGTTCCGGTAACAAGTCCTACATATCCTGTACCGATGATTCCGATCGTTTGTGACATATCAAGGTTGATTGAGAAGTTTCAAAATGACGAGCGCAAGTATGATGAGCGCGAAAAGGGACAGTGCAAATTTAATGAAACTGCGTGCCACTTTCAGCACAATTAAGAGGAGAATTATCCCAAGGATGATTATGAGATAAACTGGCAAACTTTCCATAAACAGGATAATTTCATCAATTTCCATCTTGATTCAGGCCTAATTTGGCTTAAATGTGAAGGTAATGGTACCGGTCATCTGTATATCTGAATCGAGCCGATTGAATTTCCATTTCTTCAATGTCCTGAGTGAAACCGATTCCAAACCTGGATCACCCTTTGTCATAGGACGCATATCGCCTACTGTACCATCAGGTAACACGGTAAATCGAATCTTGATTGAGACCAATCTATCGAGATTTCCGGGACTTGGTGGCAATATCTTATTCAATACGGTGCGATTTCCTCCACCACCCCATTCAATGTCACCCAAACCCATGCCTTTTCCGGGTCCTGTTCCCTTTTCTCCCAATCCTTTACCATTTCCACTCCCAGCTCCTACTGCCTTACCCTGTCCTTTGGAAGAGTCCGTGTCAGATTTGTTCGTGGATGATACATTATTCTTCGCAATTGGATTTGATGTTGACAATGGATCCTTTGACGAAGATGTTGACTTTACTTTTCCTGCATCTTCAAGTGGGTTTTGAGGCTTTGCGCCTGAAGACTTGGCACCTTCTTTTGCTAAGTTACCTTTGCTCCTGCCCGTTCCATCACCATCACCAAAATTCAACAATATGATTGGACTATAATTGACTTCTTTCTTATATGGCTCAATAACAATACTGGTCTGAGAAAACCAGAAGAGTAGAACAAGCATAAGCAATAATGCAATGAAAAATCCCCGTGCTGCATAGCGATCCCAGAGCACTTGGATGCTATATGTGAACCGGGTTTCATTATATCGCTCTCTCAATGACATTACTTACTCACTTTACTCTATCTACCCATGAATTCGAATAACCGGCTTTTTTGGCCGCACCTTGCGCTTGTTTTCTATCTTCGAAAGAACCGAAACGAACACGATACCATGTTTTTCCATTTAATGATTTCTTGCTAATAGATGCAGAAGAAATCCCTTTTGATTGTAAATTTTTCAGCGCTTTATCTGCCTCCTGTTTGGAGATGCTTGAGAGTACCTGCACAGAATATTCTTCACCTGAAGTATTTTTCACTTCCTTTTTGGGTTCCTGTTTCTTTTTGACAGGTTCTTTATCCATAAAGGTTTCACTAATAACTTGATCTTGTTGACTTTGCTTTTTTGAAATATTGCTTTCAGGCTTCTTTTTCTCAGGATCTTTTTTCACGGGCTTTTGAGCAATAGCCTTTGCTTGCTTTTTCTTTATTTCAGGTACAGGTTTTTGTACTCTTGTTTTTGGCTGAACAATTTCATCTTTCTGTATGGATTCTGTATGCTTGACATTCTCCACTTCGCGATACTCCGGAAAAGTCTTTGCAGGAATAGGATCCGGTGGAACCACTTTCTTCTCTGGAGCTTTTGATTCTTCATTGATGATCTCATCGCCCCTTTCATTATTGCCGATATTTTGTCCTTGCGACATTTGCATGCGAGCCAGATAATCTTGAACCCGAGCAATTGAATCCTGCTCCATCGTTGTGGCTTGAGCCTGCTTCCGGGCTTCCTCTTCATTCAATTCGGCAGCTGTAACTGTGTCAACACTCACAATCTGTTCCGTATTGTTTTCATTTCCATCCTTGGATGGAATCATCATCCAAATAATGGCTAATGCAGAAACGGTAGCGATTGCAATCAATGCAATTTTTTTTACAGAAGACTGTTCTTCTTCAGGCGAAACATCCGGTTCTACATAAGAAATAAATCCTGAGCCGGACTCTTTGGATTCACCTTTTTCGGGAGATGATGCAGATTCACTTTGTGAAGACAATTTTGATTTGTCATGCAAAAAGGTTTGGTCATCTGATTCACCAAAACCGCCAAATTCATCATTTGGATTTTGTTGATTACTCATAGTCTCTCTTCCTCTTAGAATAGATATCTCGCACCGAGTGCGACGAATGTTCCCCTCTCTCTAAACCTATTCCATACATATACGGAAGAATTGAGGAGATTGTCAATCCGAATAAATGCTTCGAGATCTTTTTGAATTGTATAATTGAGTTTGAAATTTGCCATGATATAGCTTGGCAGTTCAATGGAGGCATCTTTGGTAACGGTTCTTGCATCAACATATTCTACTGATATGATGGAAGTGAATGATGCAAACCAATCACGCTCATATCGCATGCCAATTGTAAGTGGAGCCAACATCGGAATAGCTGTCGATGAATCAGATAGAGAACTAATAAGCATTGAAGCATATCCTCCGATTCTGGTATGTTGGAAAGGTTTCCATTGTCCTTCCAATTGCAAATCCAAAATCGTACCTGTCAAATACTCAATTGTAAATCCTTGAAATTTTCCAGATTCAGTGGAATTTGGCAACATCACTGGTATATTCGATGATGTCTGATACTTGGCCTTGAATGATGCCGTGATATCAATGTCCGGATGCCAATGAATCATTGGAGTAATAGAAATATCATCTCTTCTGAAGGAAATCATCGGCATGTGAATCAAATATGGATTTCTTAGAAGCATTTCACCGAGTGAATTATTATTCAAACCACTACTGAATTGGAGGGATGAAGTTAAGTCAGATGATATTCTATAATCTGCATTACCATTAAGCGAAATGGCTCCGAATTGTGTACCTTCAGAATTTGTAGCTGTTTGCAATCCTGCACCAAATGTCAAGGTCAAATCATCATCTGTCCATGCACTCGATGCTCCTGCCTGTATGAAATTATACGAAGAAGTATCGCCATATGAATGCAAATCAACATTGAGGCGAGCTGTCATGGACATTCCAAGCATCGGCTTTGTTACTTCCGCATATCCTTTTACTCTGGAATCAGACAAAGAAAGTGAATCTGTTCCCATTGTCAATGATTGCCAATGAGCACCCATTGTATAAGCATATGAACCGATTGTTCCTTTCACATCAACCTGAGCGCCAAGATTATCGATGCTTCGTTCAACAATATTTGATTTATCGGCACCAAACAATTGATAGCGATTTGATGTATAATTCAAACCTGTTTCAGTTCTACTTCCACCAAAAAACACATATTTCTTTGGAGCATCATAAGCGGCTTGAAGCGTAATCCCGGTTTTTGAGAAATTGGCATTGTCTATATGACCTTGACTACCTTCATAATTACCGAATACATCAATGGAATATCCGCCGGATGCAAAAGAATATCCTGCATTGATTTTCGGAGTCATGAAAATTCCGAATTCTCCCATTGCATACCCATTGACAGAATATGGTTTCATTGGACTTGCAGGCAATGGTATTGCAGGTAATAATGGTATTGGAATTTTTATGTCCGTGTTGATTGAATCAAGTTCTGCTTTTGTGAATACTCCGGGCTTGGCAGGCTTCATTTTTAATCCACCTTTGATATCGGCATTTGTTTTGCCGGTAATCACGAATTCCTGCAAATCCAATGGCTGATCCGCCGCGTTTTTGCTATCCTGAGCATAAACAGAGCATACCATCAAGAGTAGTATGAAACTTCTGATCATCATGGCTTCGCCTTCTGTATTCTCTTCAATCTTGCCGATGCGGTTTTACCATAATCATCATCAGGTCTTAATGTCATGAGTGTTTGAAACACCTCCTGTGCCGCATCATAATTTTTCAGTGTTTCATAACAATCACCTAGACCCAATAGTGATAAGGAGAACCAATCTTCTATGGAACTAAATTGCTCTCTCACTCCCAAGAATGCGGTGATGGCATTAGCATATTCCTTTTGCTTCATCCACAATTCACCTATTCGATATTGCGCTTCTGCTGCAATTGTTGGATTCTCCATTCTTTTGGCAATATGCCTGAAAT
Source organism: Ignavibacteria bacterium UBA961 (assembly GCA_002293005.1). Lineage (GTDB taxonomy): Bacteria > Bacteroidota > Ignavibacteria > Kapaibacteriales > UBA961 > UBA961. Next base: position 4,670 of record DBCJ01000111.1, read on the forward strand.
GAACTATCGCACTATCGAACATTGTGCGTGATCGATAATACATTGCAATTCTATATCTGGATTGATCTCCGAATTCAGTCTTGTCATATGTTTCTGCAGTCAATGAATACAATCGCAAAGCTTGTAGTGAATCTCCAAGTGTAGATGCGATTTGCGCTCTCTCAAATCCTGCTTGAGCCGATGAAGAGTTTTCGGGAAATTCAGTCATCACCATCGCAAATGCCGTATCGGCTTCACGATATCTTTTATCATTTACTTTCATAAGTCCGATTTCAAGCAATGCGAGCGGAGCAAATTCTGTTTTTCCATATTTCTTGAATACATCTTTCCAGGATTGTTCGGCCTTGCCGGATTCTCCCAAACTCGAAAAACTCTTACCTAGATAGAAGAGGGCCTCAGCATTTCTTTCTAAGTCACTATTGGACTTCAAAAAGGCTTCATATTCAGAGATTGCACCGGCATAATTCTTCCCATTATAAAAACTCAATCCCCTATTCATCAGTAAATCTTTGGCGATTTCAGATTGTGGATTCTTGGAAATGAAATCATCCACAATAACATTAGCTTCATCCACCCTTCCCAAAAATTCCAAACTATATTGAATGCTCTTTACTGCTTCTCCTGCCAAGGGAGAAGATGGATATTGATTTTTTACAACTGTATAAGATGCAATTGCATCATCATAACGCTCAAGATTATAATATGCATCCGCAATGGTATAATGTGTTCTTGCGGCAAGCTGGGTAGATGGATATGCAACCAATAATGCTTTCAATTCTTGAATTGCATCTTCATATTTTCTTTGTTGGAATAATGTCCAACCTACCGAATATAAAGCCGATGCAGATAATGGTGATTGCGGATAAGAACGCGCGAATGTTCTGAATGCTTTTACCGCACCGTCAAAATCATCAATTCTATATAATGCCTGTCCATATTGATATGCAGAATATTGTCCTTCCTCAGAGCGAGGTCCTGCATTCATGGCAGACTTATATGCTGAGGCAGCATCTTTGAATTGCCTCAATGCATAATGTCCATCACCCTTTCTCGCCAATGCATCGGTCGCAAATCGAGTTTGAGGAAATTCCTTGACCAATTTTGAAAATGACTGCGAACTTTTTACAAATTCTCTTCTACGGAATTGTGCCCAAGCAATTCCATACATACTTTCTTCTTTTCGATTGCTATTTGGATAATCAGAAAGCAATTGCGTGTAAAATTCCTCGGCATTTGTCAAGAGGTCAGTTTTATAATATGATTCAGCAAGCCAAAACAATGCTTGGTCTCTTCTACCATCAACTTTATGCTCACCAAGAAAAGTAGAAATTTCAATAATTGCATCTCTGTATTGTTCATTTTGATGCAATGATATTCCTTGCTTTAATCTTGCTTCCGCGAGAATGCTCTCTCTATTCTCTAGTTCTCTTTTCGACATTGAAAGCACCATTCTTTCGGCAGATGCATATTCTCTGGCTGATTTTCCGAATTGCTCTTGATCATGATATACACTTCCGAGCAATAAATGAAGTTTTACAGACAATGACTTTTCTTGAGTCTCACGTAATGCTCTTTCAAATGTCTTTCGAGCCGTTTCCATTTCATTGTCTTCATAGACCAATTGACCATATTCCAACAATGCATGTCCCAAAAATTGATATCCGGTCTGCATTGTCAAAGCGGCAAACTCTTTCTTCGCTCTATCTCTTTCGCCTTTCGCTTTTGCAATCAATGCATAATATAATTTTGCTCCGGCCTTGAGAATTGCATATTCCTCTTTTGTAGAATCAATCACATATCGATACAATGCTTCAGCTTCATTATACTTCCCAAGATGAAAGGCGGCATAACCTGCAGACATTTTTGCATGCGGCATAATTGGCGACTGTGGATATGCATTCATGAATGTAAGGAATGCGTCATAGGCTTGACTGCTTTGTTTTGCCAAAACCAATGCCTGTGCTCGCATGAATGACAAATCTTCGATTGCATGATCAGAAAAAGATTGCACTTCAGGCTTGATGATCGTTGTGTCCTGCGATTGCAATCTATCCACCAATGCTTGAGCTTGATCCATATATGCTATCGCTGCATTCGGCTCTCGCATTCCTAGCTTGATATTGGAAGCACGAATGGAGGAACTCAATGCAGTATTTCTCTGCGGATATGTTCGTAATAATTCTCCATATAATGCAATTGCTTCTTGCTCAGCTCCGGATCTTTCACGCAATTGAGCTCGCATATACAATGCATCATCGGCCAAACCATGCATTGGATACAAGGATTGTATTTCTTTAAGTGTGATTAATGCATCATCCGGATTTCCACCTCTTGCTTGGGAAGCACCTTTCCAATACAATGACATCGCGCAATAATGAGCATGCAATGAATCGGTTTGGGCCTTCTCTCGTGATATATCCACAACTTTACCAAAATACTCTATCGCTTTTGGCATATCCGTTTGATAATAAGCTATGGAACCCCTTTCGATCAATGCAATTGGAAGGAATGGTGAATTTGGCCTTTGCTGAATGAATCTATCCAGTGCTTTATCCGCATATTGAAAATCACCGGATTGTCTCATCATGAGAGATTTCAAGATTGAAGCTTCATCTGCATGAGACCCATGTTCAGCGATAACTAGAGATTGACGGAATTGCTTTCCCGCTTCAGCCAGCATGCCGTCATCTATAAGTATTGAAATACCTCGGAGATCCTTTATGCCATAGAGGACTCCCGGTTCTAACAATTGGCCATGCATGATATTAATTGAAATCACGCATAAAGCCATGGATAACCAATGCTTCATAATATTTTGGAGGATGGAAAGATGCTGCACTTCAAAAATACGAATATCCTGCAATTAGAAAGTGCATGAATTACATTTTTACATGCTATTGATTGAAATGATTGTGTTGATTGTCTTCTATGCTTAAAGCAAACCCAAAAAAGCAATATTTCTACCCATATTCCCCTCTCTTCGAAAGGAATGAAATCGATCATCTATAATTGTACAAATAGTTGATAATTCAATGTGTTGCGACTGAACCCCGGTTTCCGTCAAAGTAGAAGCAATATATGATCGTAAATCAAAATGGTATTTCAGGTTCACTTGATCAACAAATCCAGGAAACAAATCCATGAACTCGGGTCCCACTTCATACCTATCTTTCCCTGCACATGGAGTCAGCCAAATCAATGCATCTGAAGGATTGGTACCAAATTGTTCCTTCATGATTTCCATTCCCTTAAGTCCTATATCCAGCTTTGCTCCTCGCCAACCGGCATGCAATGCCATTATGGCCATATTTTTTGGATCATATATCATAATGCCACAACAATCGGCAAGTGCAATTCCCAATACAAGATCAGGGTTATTGGTATATATCCCATCTCCATCAGGAAGCATGCTCAGTCCTGCTTCATGAATCTGATCTCCATGAACTTGATTCAAAGAGACAATCTTCTTTCCTATTCCACTTCCGATGGAATTTTCCATTGATTCTACATGAACTTGGAATTGCTCATCAGTAAGCGATGCTCTTCGGAATGAAAATCCTGAAGGTTGATACTCACTGATTTCACCTTTCATCGACATCCCACAGAGAATTGGATATTGCTTGAATATATTTGGTTCTAAGAATTCCAATTTACTCTTCCTCATTACTCTGCAATGCATTGACATTTCTTTGCAAACCGGCTAGTTTGGTTCTTTTCACAGGACTTTTCCGAAATCTATCCGAAAAATCCTCTTGCTTCATTTCCAAAATGGAGTGAAATGTCAAACCTGTTTCATTTTTCCTTGGTTGAAATTCTTGGACAGAGGATTCTGATGAGAATCTATTCCAAGGACATATATCCTGGCAAATATCGCATCCATATACCCATTGCTCCATATTACTTGCAATTTCGGTCGGAATTTCAATATGTGGTTTCGCTTCTATAGTCCAATAAGAAATACATTTGTTTGCATCCACTTTATAAGGTTCTATGATTGCATTTGTAGGACAAGCATCCAAGCAAGCAGTGCAGGTTCCACAATAATCTTCCATAGGTGAATCATAATGCAATGGAATGGTGGTTATAATGATTCCCAAGAAAAACCAAGACCCAATCTCTCGTGAAATGATATTGGAATTCTTACCTTGCCAACCTATTCCTGCTTTGCGTGCCCATTGTTTTTCAGGAATCGGACCCGTATCGACATACACTTTTGATTGAGAATCAGGATCTATGGATTGTAATTCAGATACTATTTCCTGCATTTTCATTGGTAGTATCTCATGATAATCGTTACCCCAAGCATAGCGCGAGATTTTTCCTTCTTCTTTGGAATCGTGATGTGCATGAGGCGTATAATAGGATAATCCAATAACAATCACGGATTCAGCCCCCAGAAGTATTTCCCTTATATCTTTCCTTTTCTCAAGATTCTTTTCCAGAAAGTGCATTGTGGCATGATAACCCGAAGCAAGCCATTCTTGATATCGATCAAACTCCTCGGGTAATGCTTCCGCTTTGGCAATGCCCACCAATTCAAATCCCGCTTTCTTTGCAGTTTGCTTTATGAGCTCTGAATAATAAGATTTGGAATATTCCATCTTGATCAAAAATTCCGAAGCCAAAGTGGAGTTAATTTCTCAGGTTTCTCAAGCCAGATATACCCATCTAATTCGAATACATGATATGTCTTGAGTCGCGCATTGCTACCCAATGCCTTACCAGAATCCAAAGAATAAATCCAACCATGAAGCGGACAAGTAACAGTACCTTCTTCAATCAGTCCATCACAAATCACGGCGGCATATTGATGAGGACAGATATTCGAAACAGCATAATATTCACTGCCATCACGAATGATTGCTATTTGCACATCCTCATCGAAAAAGATATTCTTGCCTTTCTTCTGAAAGACTTCGTTTGAAGAACAAATGCGAAGATATTCTCTGCCTTCATGTGTCATGCATTTAAAAGAAGCAATTGCTTTGTCAAATGCAGATGATTCCGAATCCGACATCAGATATTCACCATTTCATTGTATGTGAAACCCTTCTCGGTTTTCTTGACTGTGCAAGCAATGGAAAAAGCATCATGTTCGAAACAAAGTATCCAATTCTGCTCCGCTGCTCTTGT
>DBCJ01000111.1:9939-38580 GCA_002293005.1 Ignavibacteria bacterium UBA961
AGAGATGAATCATCTGCAGAGCTTGAGTATGACCATATACTCTTTCGACATGTATTCCGGTAAAAAGTTCACCATCTCCTTGAATGATATTTAGCATACCATTTGCGATCAGCGGATCCCAATTCTCAGGCATGAAAGATGCTCTATCTTTTTCCGTGGGTGCTTTGGCCCATTGCAATTGTTCTTCTTGAATATGATATGTTGCATTGGGAAAGACGGGAACGATTTCACCTGTTGCGACTCTTTTCGTTGCACCTCCCACATGATCGAAATGAAGATGGGTAAGAATGATATCCGTTATATCTTCCGAAGTGATGTCGTACATCTGTAAAGAATGCTCGACAGATGCTCTGGAATAATCCACTCGATATATGGACTCCAATTTTTCAGACATCTTATGACCGCATCCGGTATCAATGAGAATATTCTTCCCATTCCCTCGAATGAGCAAACTTCTGGATGTCATGTCAATCCGATTGAGTTCATCTCCGGGATGATATGCTTTTGTCCACAAAGTCTTTGGAACCACGCCGAACATTGCTCCACCATCGAGGGCAAAATCACCGGTATCAAAAATGTCTATTGTATATGGGCCTATATTCATGTTTTGTCCGTCACTTTTTCCATTTGATAGAACAACCGATTGCTTTTGTGGTTTCGGGTGCGGGAGATTTTTGTGCAATCAATGATTCAATTGCATTTGACAAATATGTTTCCTTCACTGAGCTTGCATCACTGTGATTATCATCGATTGCACCGATATATGCAATCTTGAATGTATTGTCGGAATGTTTTTTCAGAAGATAGACATGTGGAGTGCGAGTTGCTCCATATTGCTTTGCAATAGATTGCGTTTCATCAATCACATAGCGGAATGGAAAACCCTTCTCTTTGGCTCGCTCAATCATTTTGTCGAAAGAGTCTTCAGGAACAGAAACGGGATCATTCGGATTGATTGCCAAAACGGGGTAACCTTTGCCGGCATATTTTTTATGTAGATCAATGATGCGATCTTCATATGCCTTTGAGAATGGACAATGATTGCATGTAAAAATAACGACAAGTCCATTGTCACCGGAATAATTTGCCAATGAGATCATTGAACCATCAATGTTCTTGAGGGAAAATTCCTTTGCATCATCACCGATTTTTAAACCTTCGGCAGAGAATGCATTCACTGCACCAAAAAAAAGCAGGGCTAGAATAAATGATTTCATGTGTTTACTCCATCATGGATTGTATAGTGGTAAATAATTCTTCTTTTTCCAATTGTTTCTCAAGAAACACTCTTTTCTTGATCCGATTTCGCAGAATGATTGTGGCAGGTAGCGAACCCGTCCATTCCGGTTCAATTTTATCTATCCATTCATTTGGATTTTGCTCGTCAAGCAATAGAATCTCTGATTTCAAATCTTTCTTTTTCACAAAAGGAAGAAGTACTCTATCAAGTTCCGCGGGTGAATCTAAACTTACAAGGATGACGCGCACATTTTTTTTAGAAAATGCTGAAGTAGCCTCTTCAAAGTAAGGTAACTCTTCAATGCAGGGTTTGCACCATGTAGCCCAGAAATTCATCACATAAACAGAATCAGCATCATTATTTAGAAGAGAAGTCAATGCATCCAATTTCACTGTCTTGACTTGAGAAAAAACCGTTACTGAAGAAAGCAAAAACAGTATAAGAAAATTTCTCATCGCATGATTCCCTGTATTTTCTGCAATCGATCGAAATATTGGCGAATCATGATTTCATAATCTTTTGTATATCCTTTTCCAAGAGATCTGAGTACATCCTGCATTGCTCTTTGTCGACTTTCAGGAGTCGAAAGATCAAGTGGTGGCGGACTTTTTCCAACAATATCTTGTCCGCTCCTTGCTTCTCTTTTCATTTCATAATCTCTTTCATTGATGGATCGCGTTGCATCAAGTAGTCGAGAAAGTATTTTATCTTGTCTTCTCTTTGTTTCTGGCGTGATCATTCCATTCTGCATCGCACTCACAACTTCCTGCATTTCATCGGCAATTTGCTGTAAATCTCCCAATGCCTTCTTTTTCCCGGTTGGATCTTGTTGCTGTTTTGCCAATTCCTGCATTGCCTGTTGAGCTTTGCCTTGCTGAGCAGCGAGTCTGGCTAATTGTTGCTGTTGTTGTGGTGACAAACTTCCGTCTGATCCCGGCTGAGGCATACCTTGATTGATTTGTTGTTGCATGCCTGCCATATTCTGTAATTGTTGCATGAACCCACCGCTTCCGGGCTTTGGCTCGCCATTTCCTCCCGGATTATCACAAGATCCATCTCCTTCACCTTGAAGTTTGTTCAAAGCATCTTGCATCTTAATAGATGCCTTATTGAGTGAATTCATTGCTTGTGCTTGAGATTGGGATGCCATTTGAGGATTTCTCTGTGACAATTGCTCAGATGCTTTTTGCATGCCTTGCATTGCATTGGACATTTCTTTCACCATTTCCGGCGTGACGGATTGTGACTTTTGTGCCAACTGCATAAGTTCAGCAGCCATTTTCGACATCTGTTCTTGTAATTTGGATTGCTCTTGCGCGGATTGAGGCATTTGTGTGGAATTGAAATCCAATGTTTGATTACGAGATTTTTGTGCTTCTTGTTGCTTGGAAAGTGACAATGTTTCTTGAACTGATTTCTGCAATTGTTTGATTGCTTCTTTATTCATGTTCTTTTTCATCTCTTGCTTCATCTGCTTCATTTGCTTTGCAAACTTTTTCATGGATTGCGAAGCCTTTTTCTGTTTTTGTGCAGAGGAATTCATCTGACCTTGTTGCATGTCATTTTGAGCTTCTTGCATGTCTTTAGATGTTTCTTGCTCGGATAATTCCTGCTTTGCTTTTTCAAGCTCATCCATCGGCATGTTTTGCTTGAGCTCTTTCATCAGATCTTCCAATTCTTTGAGTTCGGAAGCCATGTCTTTCATGTCTTTTTGCAAAGATTCCTGATTCTTGCTCAATTCATCTCTTTCTTTTGCATCCATCGAATTTGTGTTCTCGGTTCTTTGAGTAAGCTCATCTTGCTTTTGGGCGAGTTCCTCTGCGCGACGAATCAATGCATCAGTCTTTTGTTCTGCTTGCATTCTTTTGAGGAGATTCATGGTTCTTTCAATTCCCTTTTTGAATTCTTCCTCATTGAATTTCATATTTTTCATGGCTTGTCGCATTTGCTCGGGATCAACTTGCTGCATGGCCTTTTGCATTGCTTCCATTGCTTTGCGAAGTTCAGGTGAATTGATCTCTTTCATCAATTGCTGTAGTTTTTGATATTCTTGCATGGTCTCGGGAGACAATGCATTTTTTTCTTGAAGATCATTGGTCATTTCTTGCAATTGATCTCCTATTTCAGACAATTGCTTTTGGAGATCTGCTTGCTTCTTGAGAATATTCTCGATATTCTTCACATCTTTCCATTCCATGGATTGATCTTGCTTGAGCAATTCTCTCTGCAATTCTTCCAATTCCTTTCCAATCTTTTCTGCTTCTTTGGCAGTCTTTTCAAGCGTTTCCAATGCTTTGTCTTGAACGGAATCTGCCTGAGACAACACTTCATCGAGTGATGGAAGCCTTACCGAAATAACACCGGTGCGAGCTTTTCCCGGTCCTGTCACGGAATTATTATCAGCAATCTCAATATAGAATTCATATTTGTCGCTTGGTGCTATTCCAATGAGATTCAAATCCCAAGTATAGCCGATATCGGCACTGAGTCCTGCTCCTGAAGGAATCGGTATCGACAATGAAGCGTATTTTTCCATTGGTGGAACATATTTTGAATCAATCAATCGATAATACAATTTGAGCGAAGAAAACCCATAATCATCGCTTACATGAACTGCAATTGGAAGTCTTGCTGATTCTGTCAATACACCATCGCCTTGCGGTTCAATGAGTGAGATGGTTGGACTATTGTCGGAAATTGCGGTCACGGAATAATGAATTGGGTCAGCATTTGAACGACCATCTTTATCAATGATGGTGATGCAATATTCACCATCACGATTAATGGTAAATGAACCACTTGCCTTCATTGCATGTACATTCATTGCAATCTTAACGGTGTCATATGACTTTATATCAGAAGTTTTCTCCTCTCCTGATATCTTGGGATTCAGAAATAAGATGAATGCTTTGGATAATTCTTTGTTTGCATCCACTTCTAGCTTCACTGATGTTCCTTGCAATGCAAGAATATCAGCTGATTGCTCATCAATTGTTCTGCCCGATTGTTTGCTATATCCCGGAGGCGATACGGTTCCGGTCAGAGAACGAATCTCGGGTCGATCAATAACTTGAATATTTCCTTTTGGTGACAATACCTGCTCTGCGAGCCATTCTGCATGTGCATAGAATGAAAGTGATGCCTTTGCGGATTGAATCTCATATCGATATATATGCGCAGTATCTGTTATGATTGCAATGGTGTCATAAGTATCCTGCATTTCTTCTTTGATATGCAAGATGATCTTCGGAGGGAGAGTCCCTTTGACACTGATAAGAATTTCTTCCTTGCTACCGCGTAGAACTGTTTTGTTGATGGGAGAAATATCCAAACTATATGGCGCAGGCGGTATGAATGATTGCTGATATTGAATCAATCTATTCAAAGATTCCCTGAGAGGACTGATACCTATAAACATGATGAGCGAAATGCCGAGGGCTGACATAAACAGTATTAGAGCGCGCTTGCGTTCTTGTTCATCAATGACTTTATAAAAATCCTTTTCTCTACTTTTCTTCTCAACTTCATCGAATGCAGCATTGATGAAAGGCATTGCAGAGAGTGGATATTGTTCTTTTTTCGACATCATTTGCAATGCATTATGCAAAGTGTCTCGAATATCTTCAAAAATAGTACCAACCCGATCTGCAATTGCGAAGTGTGTTTCTTCTTTTGAAGATCTCATCAATTGTCTGATTGGAAAGATGCTCAATATACCAAGAGATCCAATTGAAATGAATAACCAAGCATAAAACAAGAATGTTCTGAATGCTATATTTCCATTTGCAAAGACTTCTATACCTGAAAAAATGAGCGAAGTCATGATTGATATCAACAAAGCATGAAAAAGAGCAGTATTCAATTTGATGAATTGCTCTTTTTTATGAACCGAGCGAAGTCTGTCAATGACTTGTTCGGAGGAATTGCTATGTGTTATATCATGCATATTATCTGCTCAATGCATAGACAATGATATTTGTTCCGATCTTTAAAGATGCTTCTCTTTTTTCGGGTGGATCATGATGAACATCAGGATCGGCCCAACCATCGCTTGGATTGGTTTCATATGTATAATACACACATAATTTACCTTCATGGAATAGTCCCAAACCTTGAGGTGACTTCGCATCATGTTCATGGATTTTGGGAAGTCCATTTGGAAATGTATAATGAGCAGAATACAAAGGATGATCGAATGGTAACTCGATGAATTTCTGATTTGGAAAAACCTTGCTCATCTCTTTTCTAATCGAAGCATCCATTCCATAATCATCATCTATGTATAGGAATCCACCATTCTCCAAATATGCTCTTAGCCTTCTTGCTTCAGCATCTGTGAGATTCATGGTTCCATGTCCTGTCAGAAACAATAATGGATAGAGAAAGATATTGTCTGTCGCCAAATCCACGAATTCATATATTGGTTCAGTCTGTATGGTTGTATGCTCATTTACATATTTCAATAAATTCACTTCTGAAGATTGATCATTATACCAATCTCCGCCACCTGAATATTTCACCCTGGCAAGTTTGATCTTACTCGTGGTCTGCATTTGAGCTTCAAGTGTGAAGCACATGAGGAACATGAAGAAGAAATATGTGATTGTTTTTTTCATCAATCTTGAAATTGCATCATGAGTGATTGAACATGGTTTTGTACTGTATTCTCTTCCAAACATTCAATGATATATCGCATAATCGGCTCTGTATTTGACATTCGAACATGCATCCATCCATCTGAGAATTGCATCCATATGCCATCATCTTTACGAATCTCAATGATAGCATCTGCAAAATGTCGTTCTATTCTCTGAAATATTTCATCCGCCGAGCCGGACCAAGGCATTTTTCCTTTGATCATATATGTTTTTGGAAGCATTTCAGCCAATGTGCTGAGAGTTTTCCCTGTTTTCTTCATCAATGCAATGATCAGTGATATGCCAACAAGGGAATCGCGTCCATAATGACATGCCGGAAGAATGACTCCGCCACTTCCTTCCCCACCGATGATGCAATCATATTTTTTCATCGCTTGCACCACATTGATTTCACCAACAGGAGTTCTATGTACCTTCCAACCATTATTCTTAGCCAAAATCTCGCTCATGCTTGAAGTGGACATATTGATGGCTATTGAATGTGAATCTTGTTTCAAGTCAGCGCATTCAAGAATCGCCAAGGTGCATAAGGCTATTGTTTTTTCCTCACCAATGGCATTTCCTTTTTCATCGATCAATACCAAACGATCTGCATCGGGATCCACTGCAATACCGAGTTGAGCTGAATATTGACATACTGCTGACATCAGATCTATCAAATGCTCGGTCAATGGCTCAGGAGTATGTGGAAATTCACCCGTATTGTCACAATACAGAGGAATACACTCGCAGTCGAGAGATTCAAGCAATGCAGGAACGAATATGCTTCCTGAAGCATTCACTGCATCGACCACTGCAAGAATAGGCTGTTTCACATGTGGTAACTCAATACCCAATCCTAGTAGAGCTGCATGAATTTTTGCAATATGTTGTTCTGAAGGATGTTCAACTATAGTGCAATTTCCCGGATTGCTGTTTTCTTCAATATCATTTTCATCCAGATAATTCCAGAAATCACGATTTTCTTCTGCATTGAGAAATACACCACCTGCATTGAGGAATTTCATTCCATTCCATTCACTAGGATTATGAGACGCAGTGATGGAAATCCCACCAATTGCATTGGAATGTTCGGTTTCAAGTTGTACTGTAGGCGTTGGAGCAATACCCAATGAAATCACATCTCTGCCAAATGCAGTCAATGTGGCAATGATCACTTCTTCCATCCAGACTCCTGAAGGACGGCCATCTCTTCCGATGACTATGGGTCCGGGTGGAAGATAAGCGGCAAAAGCCCTGGAATATGAAGCAATCAACTCTTGAGTCAATTCATCATCTGTAACTCTAAGCCCTGATATCGAGCGAATACATGCCATGATAATCTAGAATAAAATGCTGCAGAAAGGTCTTACAAATATACCGTGTTCCACGATTATGCAGTCATAAAAAAAGGCCATCCGAAAGTTCGAATGGCCTTTGATCGTACTACTTTGAGGATTATTCCTCTTCGATTGGGGTCTGAATATTGATTCGTACAGTTCTGTTGTACAATCTGCCTTCCGGCAATTCATTTACGAAGAATGGTAATTCTTCACCAACACCTTTTGATTCCAAAACTTGGAATTGACCTTTCGTGGCATTGCGAATTGCAGTTTCTACTGTCTTCGCACGATTGGTCGACAATTTCGCATTTGATTCGAACATACCGATAACATCAGTATGACCTTCAACCGCGATCTCGGACTTTGGCATTGTGCGAGTGAACACAAATTCTTTCATGATGCGCTCATTGAATGGACCTGCATCATAACGATTGAATGGGAAGAGTACAAGTTTATAACTTTCGCGTGTCTTTGCACCGGCCTTCTCAACTTTTACGCCCGGCTTATTCTTCACGATCATGACTTTGATCATGATTGGTTCTGAAGCACATTCAGAGCCATTAATGCTCTTTACGATAAGTCTTGCTGTAAATGCACCTTCATCATTGATGGATTCTTCCAATTTAGCTCCGGCAGCATTTTTCCAATCCCATGTATATGTTTTTTCAGTCTTGCCAACTTTGGTAAGCGTAATCCACTCACCATTACCGCGCTTGACTTCGATTCTGCGTGATTCGACCAATCCTTCATCAATACCATTATCCAATTGGAAGTCCATGGTCAAAGGTGTTGGGAAGATTGTCGGCTCACGGTCGATCAGAGGTTTGCGAACTTGCCAAAGATCTTCTTCGGAACTACTTGCAAATGTGAGTTCGGTTCTACGATTTTCGACATTACTGTACAATTTGCTCTGAGGATCTTTATCACTTGTTTTTGAAGCAACTAATGCATCAGGAAGATTGCGTTTTTCAAGTTTCATTCTGCTTTCTTCAATACCCCAAACATTCTTGAGATAATCATAAACGATTTGCGCTCTTCTTTGAGAAAGATCCAGATCCTTCTCACCGGGTGAAGTTTCATCATTGCAACCTGTTACGGTTACAGAAACACTTGGATACTTCTTTAGGCGATATCCATAAATATTCAAAATGTCATAATACTTTTCAGGTGTATTAGCATTCTTGTCACCTACAACTCTTTCATCGGAGAAACCTGCTGTTTGTGCAGATGATGAGAACAATCGATAGCGTGATGACATTGTTGAAGAAGTAGAATCAAAGAATACATAAGGAAGCAATGGGAACAAATCAATAGTTGCAACTTCTTCCAATACCAAGCCCTTCCAAGATGCAAGATTTGGATTTTTCTTGGTTACGCGCTTGATATAATCTGCATATTCCATCTCAGCAGAAATTTGTGGTTTTCTTCCGAGAGTAATTCGAACAGGTGGTTCTTCTTTTGATTGCTTTGCCTTTTCTTCATCATATGTAGTTTCAGGCTTGATGATGGTCACAGTTTGAGATTTAGTGCCATACTTGTCATTTTGAGCTACTATTTCAAATTCAATCTTCTCAGAAGCATTATCGCCTGTTCCATAATCAGCATTTTGAACGATGTATTGAAGTTCAGGTTTACCCACCTTCAATGAATCACGCTTTGATGTACCGATATGCTTGTTCTTGATTGTTACAAGTGCTGGAATTCCTTCACCTGTACATTCATCAATTACAATCACTCTGAGAATGACTGCTCGTGAAAATGGTGGAACAAATGCCATGAACACATCTTGACCACCTTGTGAACGCTCAAAAGATCTGTCTGAAGAGAAATAAATAACATCGCCTGAAGCAGGAAATGAAATAAATTCTTCATCATCTTTTGAATTGATTCCGGGATATGGAATTGGTTCGGGCTTTGACCAGATATTCTTTTCAGCATCTTTCAATGTTGTGAAATAGAAGTCCTTTGCACCAAGATTTGGAACATGACCTGTCGAAGCAAAATACAGAGTAACACCGTCTTTTGCGATGAAGGGTCCGAGTTCTTCTCCTGCAGTATTTACCGGTGCACCAAGATTCTTTGCCGGCTTCCAATTACCTGATTCTTCATCAAAATCTGAATACCAAATATCATAATTGGTATTACCGGGATCTGTGTCTGCGTTATTTGGTCCCAAACGGTTTGAAGCAAAATAAATACGATTTCCATCTGGAGAAAGCGATGGTTGTGAATCCCAGAAATTTGAATTCACTTCTTTTCCAAGATTGGATGGTCTGCCCCATTTCACACCGTCGATTTCTGTTAAATACAAATCGCATGAGCCAAATCCATCCGGACGATCGCATGCAGTAAAAATAAGTCTTTGACCATCGGATGAAATCGATGCAGCACCTTCATTATAAATGGTGTTAACCGTGTTCTTACTATTCTTTGGCTCCGGCTCAATATTGAATAGTGAGTCAGCTTGGAATTCATCCAATCTACCCTCTTTCTTTGATGCCCAAAAGTCATCCGATGCCGGACCACGATACTCTACATCATCACTTGCCTTGCTACCCTTTCTATTCGATACGAAAAACAATGTTTTCCCATCGGCGGTAACTGTTGGTGCATATTCATCAGCTCCTGTATTGATTGCAGGACCAAGATTGATGATTTTGATATTCTTACTTTTCAATGCATTAGCCGCATTGTCATCATCATCTGCTTCTATTGTTGCAGAATAGAGATACAAAGGTTCATTGGGAGCGGATTCCCCCGCCTTTGTAATAGCATTGAGTAATTTTCCTTCCAATCTTCCTGCAATTGCTGACTGTGTAACAGTACTTGCAATAAGCATGAAGCTGAAGAGAAAGAGTAGTCGTTTTTTCATGGCATAACCTTGAAGTGAAAAACGTAATGTATCTAATTGTAATTTTATTCTATCGGACCGATTGTGCAAAGGACAAAACCTTTCTCAATCGCAGAACCTGCTTCGGCATGTATTTCTTTGATAATACCATTCATTGGTGATTTCAAAGCATTCTCCATTTTCATGGCTTCGAGTACAAATATGACTTCACCCTTATTTACGGTTTGGCCAATTGTAACATTGATTGCCTTCAATAATCCCGGCATGGGAGCATTCACCTTCACAATGGAAATCAAGGTATCCGCTCCGGACTTGATGATTGAGCCATATTCATACTGCTGAGCATCACTCACTTTTGAGGAATAGGTATATCCATTCAGTGAAATGTCAATTCCTTGATGCGTCTTTGTTGCTATCACAATATGTCTCTCGCCTGAAGACTGATTGATCAATTCATAACAAGAAGGATATTCAAGTAGTGAATTAACAATGAAGGCATCTTTACCAACAATGATGGATGAACCTTCCACAAAGATCGGAATACCTTTGTTTTCAGAGGAAAATTCTGCTTCGGCATGATAAGAAATTGCCATGACAGGATAGAGTAAGTGCGAACAGGAACTATTTCAACGCGGAAATTTAGACAAATTTTTCATTTTAGGCACCCATATTGCTTGTAAAGTTGTCCACATCATGAAAAATCCACATTCAATCAAAGAAACAGCCATGAATCAGAATACCGACTTTTACAATCGAGTATATGACATAGTTCGCAGCATACCTCGTGGAAAAGTAACGACTTATGGTATCATTGCTGATTTTTTGGGTGCAAAAAGCTCCTCAAGACTCGTTGGCTGGGCTTTAAATGCGGTCATGGACCGAGTGGATATTCCATGTCATAGAGTGGTTAATCGACTGGGCGAATTATCAGGAAAAATGCATTTTGATCATCCAACTCAAATGAAAGACAGACTTCTTGCAGAAGAAGTCACTTTTATCGAAGAAGCCGTAGATTTGTCTAAACATCTTTGGAAGCCACAAGATGCACTCGATGATTTACTGTAATTTCAATAGGAATGAATAATCATGAAAACAAACCGCAGAACCTTCATTGGTTCCGGAATTGCACTCGCAGGGATGGCTGCAACCACCGGATTGACATCTGCTCAAGATATCGATGCCAAAGCAGGTGCTTTAACCAAACATGTATTGCCAAATTTACCTTATGGGTATTCTGAACTGGAACCATTTATAGATGCAATGACAATGGAATTGCATCACTCCAAACATCATAAAGCATATGTTGATGGACTAAATAAAGCGGAAGCGGAACTTGCAAAAGCCAGAACATCGGGAGATTTCTCACTCATTCAACATTGGTCAAAGCAATGTGCTTTTCATGGTGGAGGACATGCCCTTCATTCTTTGTTTTGGCAATGCATGGCACCTCAATCGAAAGGCGGTGGCACCATGGATGCTTACCCAATCATGAATGCCATAATTACATCATTCGGTTCTTTTGAACAATTCAAAAAACAATTCACGGCAGCGGCAATTGCCGTCGAAGGAAGTGGTTGGGCATTATTACACTATCGCAAGGATGATGGAGCACTCATAATCTTGCAAGCTGAGAATCAGCATAAATTATCAAGCTGGAATACAGTACCCATTCTTGGAATCGATGTTTGGGAGCATGCCTATTATCTGAAATATCAGAATAAAAGAGCTGACTATGTGAATGCTTGGTGGAATATCGTCAACTGGAAAGCAGTAAACGCTTTTTATGAGCAAGCGAAATCATAATTACACTGATTTCTTATCGATGATTCTCCAATAAAGTAATACAGCCATGCAAATACCCAAACAATCCGCGATGATATCACCAATTTCGCTTGTTCTTCCGGGCACAAATGACTGATGAAACTCATCTGAGAAAGCATATAAGCATCCTATGGTCAAAATCCATGGGATGTTTTTTTTTGCTTTCTTTTGATCATGGAAATAAAGTGCCAAAGCCAATGTGGCCCCATAAAAGAGATAAGCAAAGAAGTGAAATATTTTGTCCTGCCACTGAAATGTGGTCATGACAAATGGTGCTTGTGGCAAAGAAGAAAAGTAAAAAATCCCCATCGAACAAAATAATGCGGGAATCTTGGCTAGATGCTTTAATGTGGATTGCGACATCAACGAATGATGCCTTTTCGGGATGATCGAATGAAATCAATGCAGGATGAAACTTCGGGCAACATATTTGGATGCAATCGTTGATATTCATCAAGTCCATCAGTAGTATTCATTCCGGAGAAAAAAACAGCCGAATACAATTCTTGTATTGCATCAATGGCTTCATTTGAGAATCCCCTTCTTCTCAATCCAATTTTATTGACTCCTTCTACCTTTGCAGGTTCTCTACCGATAAGTGCATATGGAGCAACATCTTTTGTGATTTTACAATCAGCTCCAATCATTGCATGATTACCGACAGTACAGAATTGAATTACCTTTGCCAAACCACCGAGAATGACCCAATCACCTATTGAAACATGACCCGCCAATTGGGACACATTACTCATGATCACATGATCACCTACCGTACAATCATGTGCAACATGACAATAAGCCATGATCAAACAATCCTTCCCAATGATTGCTCTACCGGTCGCTTCAGTTCCACGATTAACCGTGGCGCATTCACGAATGACGGTTCTATCACCAATAATGGCAAGTGTATTTTCACCTTTGAATTTCAAATCCTGTGGAACAGCACCAATGACCGCTCCTGGAAATACAGAACATTCAGATCCTATGCGAGAACCATTCATAAGAGTTGCATGTGCTGAAATGATTGATCCATCACCAATTTCAACATCTGATTCAATTACGGCAAATGGACCGATCGTGACATTGTTTCCAATTCGTGCTTCAGGTGCTACGCTAGCCAAAGGATGTATGAGTACAGACATATATTCTAAATCGTGAATTAAGCAGGTAATGTATCTACAATTGCGGCTGAAAGTTCGGCTTCGGCAACAAGGGTATCGCCGACATAACCCTTGGCACTCATTGCAAATGTATTGAATCTCTTTCCGGTCATGGTCACTTCCATCACCAATTGATCACCTGGAATGACCGGTTTTCTGAATTTTGCATTATTGATAGCCATGAAAAATACCAATTTTCCTTCTTGATATGTATCAGAATTCAAAAGATATAATCCACCGACTTGTGCCATGGCTTCAATGATCAATACTCCGGGCATGATTGGTCTTTCCGGGAAATGGCCCGGGAAAAACGGCTCATTAATCGTGACATTCTTATAACCGACAATTTTCTTGTTTTCAGTATCAACTTCCGTGATTCTATCAACCAGCAGAAATGGATATCGATGAGGCATCACTTTTAAAATCTGATTGATGTCCAATACAGGTATTGAATTCTTGATCACGGACTTTTTCTTGTTCTTTTGCTCTTTGTGTAATGCTCTGATCTTCTTTGCAAATTCTATATTAACTGCATGACCGGGTCTGGCAGCGAGGATTTGACCTTTGATTGGAGCTCCAATCAATGCTAGATCACCAAGCATATCTAAGAGTTTATGTCTTGCAGGTTCATTTTTGAATCGCAAAAGGCGATTATTGAGTATACCATTATGACCCAATACCGCATTCTGTTCCATATCAAATTTTGTGAGCATGGAGCGCAATTCTTCATCCGGCATTTCTTTGTCCACAATCACAATCGCATTATCCAAAGAGCCGCCTCGAATTAAACCCTGTTCATGTAATGACTCTACCTCAGTGAGAAAACAGAATGTTCTCGCAGGGGCAAAATCTCTCAGAAATTCAGATTGTAAGTCAAAAAGTCCGGAATGTTGACTCGCCAATGCTGAATTCTGATAATCAATCATGACAGTAATTCGGAAATCATCATTGGGCAATGCAACGATTTCTGTTTGCTTGGATTCATTGACATAACGAAGCATTTGATCGATTTCCACAAATTCTCGTGGAGCTTTCTGATCTTCAAAGCCTGCTTGGAGCAAAACCTCGGCATAAGGAAGAGCACTTCCATCACCAATCGGAGGTTCATTCGCAGTCAATTCCATGCGACAATTGTCAATCTCAAGTCCAACAAGGGCCGCAAGTACATGCTCAACGGTATGCACACTTGCTCCATTACAAGTGATTGTCGTACCACGAGCGATATCTGTCACATAATCCACGAGTGCTGGGATTTCCAGATTCCCTTCAAGATCGGTTCGAATAAATCGGAAACCATAATTCTCGGGTGCAGGATGGAATGTGATTGTAGAGGGATTACCTGTATGAAGACCAATGCCACTCAGTGACACGGGTTTCTTGATGGTTCTTTGATGGGCATTCATGCTTTGGCTCAGTGTAATTTAGGGCAAATTACGAGGTTTTTTGATTATCTAAAGCCTGTTCCAATTCTTTGATGCGCTGTTCCAAAGATGAAACCATGCGCAAGATTTCAGGCAATTGCTGAGATGCAAATATTCTTCTCATCTCTTTACTTCTCTCAATTGCAGGACTACCGAAGTAAATTCCTGATTGTTCTATGCTTTGGGCAATACCTGATTGACCAAATACTATCACTCCGTCTGCTGTTGACAAATGTCCAACAGTTCCTACTTGACCGGCGAATCGATTTCTGGCACCAATCTTTGCGCTTCCGGCTATTCCAACTTGAGCGGCAAATGCAGTATATTCACCAATGCTGACATTATGAGCTATATGAACCAAGTTGTCTATTTTCACACCTCGAGAAATCAAAGTGGAGTTTACAACCGAGCGATCAATCGTGGTATTTGCTCCTATTTCAACATCATCTTCAAGTATCACATTTCCCACATGCTTGATCTTTTCATAGGATCCATCTGCATGTTCGATATATCCGAATCCATCAGAACCAATCACTGCTCCTGAATGAATGATCACTCTATTTCCAATCTTTGTATTGGAATAGCATACCACATGAGGATAGAGTAAACAATCTTCACCTATGACAACATTATCACCTAAAACCACATGAGGATGAATGATGCTTCCTTTGCCAATGCTACAACCTTCACCAATAATGGCACCATCCATTATTGTAGCTCCCATTGCTATCTGAGCACTTGGATGAATCGTGGCATTTGAGGAAATGAATGGATCTTTCTTTTGATCAGGAAAGAAATATGAAATGAGTGATGCAAATGCGGAATGAGGATTTTTTACACGGATGAAAGCTTGATGAGCTTTTGGTTGCAATGGAGCGGAAAGAGACAGAAGGATGCAATTGTGCGTGCAAGATTCTACAAAAGGAAAGAATTGTTTTCCTGAAACAAAGAGTATTTCACCGGGATTTGGTTCTTCGATTCTTCCAATTCCATTCAAAACAATGGCCGAATCACCTTCAAGTTCTGCTTGAAGAAATTCGGCTATGTCTTGAACAGTATAATTTGCGGAAAGCATCATGTATTATGGCCTTTTTCCACCGGTTGTGTCGGCAGGTATCGGTTGAACCGGTTGCTCGGCAGGAGCTGTTGGTGGTTGATTCGGACTAGTTCCACTACCGGCTGAATCCAAAGTTGGAATTTTGATCATATCCTGCAGACCATCCATTACCGAATCTTTCAACTTGTCAAAAAGTCCTTTCTCCTCTTTCTTTTCTTCAGGAACTTCTGCTGGTTTGCGAGATCTGGTTCTTTTCGTACCTGAATTAGAGCTGGCAGGAGTTGATTTTTTGCTATTTCTTGGATCCTTGTCGATGGCTTCCTGCTGTTGTTTTTCCATGTCATCGACATTTATGCCAAGTTTTTTCAGGACTTTGACAGTCAAATCATACTTTGGGTTTATAAAGGCCAAGGGCTGAGTTGATTTATCCCATACGATGTCATAATTATCATCAAAGGATATTTCCTGAATTGCAGCATAAATTTTCTCTTCAACACCTCGAAAAACTAGTGCAATTGCGGCATCATACTCACCATTTGGACCTAATTTTCTGGTGGCATATTCCTCACGCTCTTTTTTCTTCTTCTCAAGGTTTGCAATCTTCTCTGTTTTTTCTACTTCAGTCCAAACAAGTCGATTTTTCTTGATTTCCAAATCAAGTTCATTAATAACTTTTTGTTGATCCTCAAGCTCTCTTTTCCAATTATCAACCATTGTCTGGAGGCGCTGTTCTGCTTGTTTTGCTTCCGGAAATTTCTCGCGAATTGTTTGTGACGACACATAACCTACTTTCTGTGCATGCACAGAACCGATGCTAAAAAGCATTGCAATGAATGCTAGAGAAAAATTCCGAATGGTCAACATGATTTGCCCCCTGGACTTTGATTATTTACTATTTCTACGAATTTTGTCCAACACTTTGAATGTCAAATCAAATTTATCATCTGCATAAAGCAATGCAGGATTTACTTTGTCGAGAATAAAATTGAATTTCTCATCTTTGGACACTTCTTTGATTGTCAAGAGAATGCGATCACGAATCGGAGTGAGAAAACTTTCTTGCAATCGACGAATCTCGCCTGTATTGCCGAATTTCTCTTCTTGATATTGCATCATGCTCTGCTGAATTGCTTTCAATTGATCTTCTTCTTTCTTTTTTGCATCAGGAGTCATCATTGATTCTTGCTTTTTGTATTGCTCAAGCTTTCCTGTGAGATCCTTTTGCATAGCCACCAAAGTATCTTGGAATTTTGTTGCTATGTCTTTCAATTTTTTGTCAGCTTCTTGTGCTTCAGGCAATTGCTTTAAAATAACTTCGGTATCGACATATCCGATTTTTTGTGTTTGTGCATTCATTGAATTGTTTGTGGCAATAAATGCAGCAATGAAACAAGTGAGAATAACAAATGAGTATTTCATAAATACAACCTATGATGAAATTGAATAAAGTTTATCTTCCAAATTGAAAATGAAATTGCCAACCGGATCTTGGTCCTGTTGTTCCTTGAGGATCAAATCCATAACCATAATCAAAACCTAATAGTCCTATAGGATTGAGCAAAACCCGAACGCCAAGTCCTGCTGATCTCTTTAAATCGAATGGATCGGCACTTCGCAAATTCTCCCAAACATTCCCTGCTTCAGCGAATGCAAGTAAATAAATTGGCATTGGATTAAGTGAAAGTGCAAAACGGGTTTCGATCACATGTCTTGTCATCACACGACCTCCACCGCTTGGGCCAATCGATCTATCTACATATCCTCTGAGTGGTGTGATGGCAAAACCACCAAGACCATTTCCACCCATGAAGAACAATTCATTACCCAGAATATTTGTGTCACTTCTTATGCCGGCAACATATCCCATATCAGTACTCATATATAGTACCAATCGTGGATTTCCATCTACACTCGCTAATGGATGGAACATCTCGAGATTGAATGTATTCTTGAGATAATCAACCTTACCGATCCCAATTCCACCTGCAGCAAATGTTGATGAATATGTGAATCTCGAACCTGAAGTCGGGAAGATCGCATTATCCAAACTAATTCTTGATACAGATCCTGTCATGCTGAGTTCACCGCCATTGAATGCACGAAATACACCTTGTGATGCAGTTTGTTCATTGTATTGAGCACGAACGACTCCATCTACTCTGAAATAATCATCAGGCCAACGCAATCTGCGACCAATATTGACGGATGCACCATAGCGCGTTAGATTGAACACAAAATTTTGTCTTATCGAATACAAATTCACTCCCAATGTTGTGGGAGTATTATTGAGCCAAGGTTCCGTGAATCCAAGTTGAATGGTTTGATATCTACTTTGCTGACCAAATTCCGCATTTATGTTGAGAATTTGTCCACCACCGCCGCGTAATGGCTCTGAGAATGAGAAATTATTCAATGTAATACCGATAGAACCGGTCAATCCGAATGTACCTGCATATCCCATTGAGGCATTGAATGTATCTGTCGAGCGTTCTTCTACTCTGTACAGTACATCAACTTTGGTATTGTCAACAGGTTTGATATCCGGCTTTAAAGCCTCAGGGTTGAAATAATTCAAAACGCCGAGACCACGCACGCTTCTGATGATTGCGGAACGATTGAAAAATTCTCCAGGCCTTGTGAATAGCTCTCTACGAATGACTTTGTCTTTGGTTTTTGTATTGCCTACAATCTCAACTTTCCGAATGATATAGCGATCTCGTTCAAATACTTTGACAACTATGTCGAGTGAATCCCCTTCACTTTTTCTTTCTTCTTTGATCAAATTCGCTCCCAAATATCCATTGTCCAGATACATCGATGCCACATCCGATTGATCCTCATTTCCGGATAAATTCATGTCAAAACGCTCAGCATCATAGGGTTCATTAAGAGGAATATTCAGACGGCGGAACAAAATCTCCTGAGGATAGACTGTATTTCCCTCGAATGTAACAGATCGCAAATAATATCTCTTGCCTTCAAAAATGTCCAAATGAACACTGACTTTTTGAATATCTGGATAATAGATTATGCTATCCTTTACGATATCTGCATCTATGAAACCTTTGGATCTAAAAAATTGAAGTAATTTCTTTTTATCGTCTTCATATTTCAATTTATCAAACTTGGATGAAGACCAAAATTTCCACCAAGTTTTTGTTTTGGTATCTTCAAGCGCACCAACCAAATCGGATGAAGCAAGTAATTGATTACCCGAAAAAATGATGCTATCCACATAAAAATCCGCACCTTCTTCTATGGTCATTTCCAAACGAGCATATAATCCAGTATCGGTTGGAATCAAATTTGGAGTGATTTTGGCATACATCAAACCTTCTTTCTCATAAAGAGCCTTCACTGCATCCTTGGCCAAATCAACTTCATATGCGGAAAGGATATCGCCTTTTACTTTCGCTATCGCTTTTTCGATGTCTTTTGAACTGACTTTATCATTACCCTTGATTTCAAGCCAACTAAAGCGTTTGAATTCACTGACCTTGATGGTGAGAAAAACACCACTTGCCGTGATTTTGTCAATCACGATATCTATGGATTCAAACTGATTTCTCTGCCATAAATTCCTGATTGCCTCCTGTTGCTTCGGCCCGGGAATCTTCATTTCCTCGCCAACTTTCAATCCGGAAATAGTAATAATTGTCTGCGCATCGGCATAGGTATTACCTTCTACTGAAACACCAGCAATGAGATAAGACTTTGCTTGACCTTGTGCAAATATGGAATTATGAGAAGGTATGATCCATGTCGAGAACATGAATAATAATGCAAAACACCATCTATTTCGTAAAATGTGCATGCCCCTGATCACCTGGAAGAAAATGATGATATAATTCTTCGAAGGGAGCCTTGTTGATTCTCCTTCTCATCCGATTCACGCAATTGTTGACCGGTTTTTCCAAAACGACGCTCTCTATTGAGAAAATCTTTCAAAGCACAGTATAAATCATCTCTTCTGAAATCAGGCCACAGTTGTTTTGTGATATACATTTCAGAATAAGCAGATTCCCACAATAAGAAATTACTCAAACGCATTTCACCAGAAGTTCTGATCATAAGATCCGGGTCAGGCATTGAATCGGTCAATAAATACTTCGAAAATTGCTCATCGGTGATGTCTTCCGGAGACAAAGTCCCTCGGCGAATATCCAGTGCAATCATTTGTACGGCACGAACAATATCCCATCTTCCCGAATAACTTAAGGCCAAAGTGAGTGTTAATCCTGTATTCTTGGAAGTGCGCTCGATTGCTTCATTAAGTATTGTTTGCACATTCTTGGGTAGGGCATTTATCTTCCCGATTGCATGAAGCCGAACATTATTGGCATCAAGCTCATCAATCTCTTGCAAAAGATATGTTTTGAGGAGAGACATCAATATTTGGACTTCCATTCTTGGTCTTTTCCAATTTTCCATTGAAAAAGCATAGACAGTGAGGAAACCGATATTCAACTGCGAACATGCTTTGACGATATCACGAACACTCTCTATTCCCTGCTGATGTCCCGCAGCTCTTGGGAGATTTCTGTCCATTGCCCAGCGACCATTTCCATCCATGATGATGGCAATATGGCGTGGCAAGTCACCGACCTCAAGTAAAGAGGCTTGAAATTGTTTGTCCTCAGGGGATTGACTATCTAACCATTGATTGATCATGCTATGCTCAATGTCATTCTTCGACAAAAACAAATGATTGACACCCACTCGGTGTGCAAATTGATTTCCAACATTTGGGGATCAAAGAAACATAGGCAGTGAACTGATAGTCGCTTAGTGCGGAAAAAATCTTGGCAAAAATACTGTTATATGCTGAAAAAACAATAGTACAAGACGAATTTCAATCAATATCGCCATAGTTTTTTCTCAAATGATGCGCAAAAGGAGTAATGTCTTATCATCAACCACATAATTTGACTGTTCATCAGATTCTACGATTCCAAGTTTACTCAATAATTCATGTGCTGAAAGTTCATCACTCCGGGAAATTTGAGACAACTGCTCTTTCAAGAGATCTTTTTCATGCAGAGAAGAGTCATGTACTCCATCTGTGTAAAGACATAATAAATCTCCACTTTCAATGGTGAACATTTCGGATTCTAGATGATGTAATTCTTTCAATACACCAAGCACCATGCATCCTTTTTCCAAAGCGATGATTGAGCCATTCGACTTTTTCAGCAATGGTGCTTCATGCCCGGCATTGATTGAGATGAATGAAGTTCTATCAGGATTCATCTTAATGAACATGCATGTCACGAAAATATCAGATGCAGTATGTTCATAAATCAATGCATTGATTTCTCGGATGATATCCTCGGGAGTTTTTTCTTGTTTGACGAGTAAAGTACATGCTGACTTTACCATGGACATTATCATTGCAGAACCTATTCCCTTCCCGGAGACATCTGCCATGATCAAAGCAAGCGATCCATCCGAATACGGAATCACATCCATGTAATCGCCGCCTATTTCCAAACTTGGAATATGTATTCCCGATAATTCACAATGTGAGTATTGTGTATCGAATGAAGGGAAAAGATTGTTTTGAACAATACCGGCAATTTCCATCTCTTTTTGCAATTGGGTCAATTTCTGTTCCTCAGCATGCAATCGGGCTCTTTCCAGTGATACCGCAGTCACCATGCCCAGCATTGACACAAAGTACATGTCATCATCTGAGTATGGTCGCATATTGGACTGAGGACCCAATATGAGTGCCCCATGAGAATGTCCTCCATATATCATTCCAATGCAGGTGAATTCATCAATTGTGGAATATTCAAGGTCCGGATCGATTTGAGAAAGTATATGGAGTTTTTTTTCATCGGATATTCCATTTGAAGAAATGAAATCATTGATTCCATCATTCCTCTTCACCAATACCCCATAGGTACTTACCATGAGTTGTCCCATCAGGAATTGTCCACCAATATCTGCTATGCCCTTTGGAGTTGATTGCAAGATGATATCCGAAAGCATTTCCATTATTGTTGTCATCAACAAAGAAGTACGGCCTAAATTTCGCGAACTATTCGATGCCATATTTCTATTTTTCATTGTACTCAACATGAGCGAAGTAATAGCGTTCATGATTGAAAGCAATTGAATTTGTTCCGGGTTCAAACCTAATGTTGAATAATGAATCTCGCCATGCAGAATACCTCCATGATTCAGATACATGACATCATATTCTCCACCAAATGAGTGTCCTTTTTGAATAATGGAATGTAATCCGAATTCCGAATCTCTCAATAGAACTTCAAATGCAAGTGTGGGATCGGCGGAACAAATTGTATCTGCGAATATGACACATGCTTCATATTCATCATTGGCATTTGACAATTCATGAAGAAAATCAGGAAGAATAGACCGAAGGGAATTCATGTTCTTATATGAATGTATGCACGGAAACTTTGTCAAATGTACAGTTTTCAGAGGAGATTGGAGACTGTAGCTTGAGATGCTGACTGAAGATCTTTTGGTTGAATGAGTATTTGCATGCCCCTTTGACCAGGACTGATGCTGATTTTTTCAAATAGAAATGCGGTTTCTTCCAAAAATGTGGGAAAGTGCTTTTTCATTCCTATTGGGGAGCAACCACCGCGAATATATCCAGTGAGTGGATACAATTCACTGATGGGTAGAAGAGAACATGCAGTGTTTCCGGTGGATTTCGCTACTTTTTTTAGGGAGACTTCAGCATTACCCGGTACTACAATCACAAAAACGGCTAATTCATCACCTTTCAAAACCAAGGTCTTGAATACTTGCTCATGAGGCATGCGTATTTTATCCGCTACACTTATTGCATCAAGTGCATCTTCCGACCAATCATAGGTTAGTAATTCATATGATATATTCAATGAATCGAGTATTCTACAGCAATTGGTCTTTTTGGATATGCTCATGATTCAATGGAAGACAAAAATCCATCTATTGTTTCTGAGGCTTGAAGTCCGGCTTTTCTTCGAATATTCAAGCGATGTGTTTCAACGGTTCTTGTGGAAATATCCAAAAATGTTGCAATCTGATATGTAGAGAATCCACATCGAATCAGCATGCTCACTTCGGATTCTTTCATGGTGATTTCAGGAATCAATGTTTCCAACTTCGTCTGAAATCCAGAATATGTTTGATGGAATTCACTAAAAAACAATTCTCTTTCTATGTCAGTACCAGACAAAGGCATGAGCAAAGTACTGATTTCTTTCAAAACCTTAGTTTTGGTACCATTCTGTTCCAATATCTCAAGTACTTTGGAACGCACTTCGCCATAGCGATTCAGCTCTTTCATGATGGAAGAAGTTCTTTCCAATAATTGATTACGCAAGTCTTTGGTTTCTCTACCCAATTCATGATTTTGTTTTTTTAGCAATTCATTTTCTTTTTGATGCAAAGAAGAGACATACTGTATTTCAAGATCTTTGATATTCCTTTGCGCCTCTTTTCCAAGTATTGCATGTTGCACTTGATACGATTCATGCAGCATGGAAAAAGCTCTTTCCCATTGTTTTCTTTGTCTCAGCCAAAATCCCCAATGTCTTAAGACCCAAACCCGCAATTGAAGAAAATCATACTTTTGAGTCATCAAATGTGCTTGTTGAAAATGATGCTCTATTTTGCCATTCTTCGAAGATGCAGGCTGCATATCCATGAAGAGTCTGGCTAATTTATAATGTAATGTTGCTTCATGAAGAGGAAAGGGATACTTTTTATAAAGTTTTCCTGCCTCATTAAATGACTCCAATGCTTGTTTGTGTGATCCAATTTTGGAGAATGCCGATCCTGTCATGACATGCATTCTTGACAAGTCATGATATGCTTTTCTTTTCTTTGCGATGCAAATGCAATCTTTTAAGATTTCCAATGCTTTCTCAGGACTTTTCTTTGTTTTCATCAATGAAATGGATGCGATGTTTGACAAAGCTATAAGCTCTGTTCGCCAATTCTTCTCCATCCGCGAATTATTGATTGCTTCTTGAAGATATTCTTCGGCTTTTTCAAAATCCTGCATAGCAATATTAAAATTACCCATACCTAACTTTATTTGAGAATCTAGGAATGGTTCACCCGGTAATTCCAATTGAATTTCTTTTGCTTTTTGAAGGTAATTCAAGCAATGATCATATTTATCGATTTTCTGAGCATGTTGTGCCAATGTCATTGCACATCTAAATGCATGAAGCAATTCTCCATGAATCATGAATGTCTCTAGAGATTCACGCAAGACCCTTTCATCATCAGGTATTATCTCAATATCAGATCGAAGTCTGTAATGCTCTCTGGCTAAATGAGCATGCTGTATGGAATGATTTGTTTTTGCAACAATACCCGCCATTTTATCAAGCAAATCAAAAGCCTTTTCTCTTTGCATCATTCCATGAAGAATATTGCACCTGATTCTCAATAAATCAAATATGTATTGTGAGAATCTATTCTCGCTGATCAATTCGCGAGAATGCATATCCTCGTATTTGTGCTCAAGAGCAGTGAGGGATTTCATCACGGATGACATAGAATCCGTATATAATCGCCGCTCAACCCTGAGTATTTCTTCCCTTCCGGATAGTACTCTGTTCATATACAACCAATTTATTACATCCCGAAACTATAGCTGGAAGCCTTATGGCACTTGCACTTCCCTTTTTGGACAATTTACTTTTTTTTTAGAGACCATCATCTCAATAAGATTGGGGAATTTATGGAATCTCATGTATGTTTGTCAACCACATATCCACCATTTTCCGGAGTTTACACATGGATTTCCTCACAATATTACATGGTCACAATCGCTGGCTCATGATCATATTCGCCTTATTTGCCATTTTTTCCATAATCAGTAATATGAGAGATTCCGGGGAATACAAGAAATTCACCAAATTAGCCGGCTCCATTTATGCCTATGCACTTGCACTTCAATTCGTGATCGGACTCATTCTCTTCTTCCCAAAAGGAAATGCTCTGGATTGGGACATGTCAGCCCTCAGAATACAGTTCGAACATGCCACAACGATGATTCTCGCCATTGCCATTGCGCATTCTCCTGCAGCTTGGAAAAAGTTGGAAACAAGTAAAAGACTTCGCAATACATTGATTGCTTATGTAGTTTCCATGCTACTGATATTTCTTGGCGTCATTCGAATTGGCGGTATGTCGCTCTGGCTTGGATCATAAAAGATCGGCCAAACCTGAAATATATGTGGCAATCATCAAACCTGCCAATCTCGATGTTCTATCATCGATGTCATATGTTGGATTGACCTCGACAATATCTATCATTCGGCATCCTTCAGCACCTGCCCAATAGGCCATTTCGATGATTTCATCGGAAGTAAAACCAATTGAGGCAGGAGCGCTGACACCAGGAGCAAATGCCGAACAAACTGAATCCATATCGAAACTGACATAGGACCTCAAGCCTGCATCATGCATGGACCTGATCATTTCACGCAATTGCTGACCCGGATTGCCGATTGCTCTGATATGTTCATATGGTATGATCCTTCCTCCGTGTAATTCCACAAAATCGCGATGATGTACAGAAGCTGCGAATTTTTGCGTGCCGAATTCTACGAATTCAGATGGTTTTGCACACTCCAACATTTCTCGAAATGGCGTTCCAGAATGCGATAATCCATCTATCTTCACTCTGACATCCAGATGGGGATCGATATTGATAATACTTGCTTTTTCATTCATGTCGAGAAATGCTTTGCAATTCGGAAAGGCAATGTCATGTCCACCACCGAGTATGATTGCCCTAGAACCCTTTTTTAGAATACGATGAAGAATTTCATAATGATCATTTCTGATATCTTCTAAATCTCTACCCTCGCAATCTATATTTCCGACATCATAGATTGAACCAGGGAAATGTTGAACACCAAAAACAGACAATTTTCCCAAATATTCACGAATCTTGAATGGTGCTGTTGAAGCTCCGGGCCGCCCACCATTTCTAACAATTCCTATATCCTGAGGAATACCCATCAACACAATATCATGTTCTTTCAAGGTCTCAAATGATTCCAAAACCTTAATCTTAGAGGCAAATCGCTTGTCCTCGGGCTCGATGGGTGCTTTCATGGTTGACCATTCATCATAGGGTATGATTTTTTCTATCATAGGTTCCTCTCTTAGGGGTTCATCGCCAAGCGATTTTTTGTATTTTTGTCATCACCAAACAAATAAAGCGGAGCTTATACAATGATCTTGACTGACAAAGAAATTCTTGCAAATATAGCGAGCGAAAGAATCGTTATCACCCCTTTTCGAAGAGAATGCCTCGGATCCAACAGCTATGATGTTCATTTGGGCAAACTTCTTGCCACTTATGATGAAGACATTCTTGATGCGAAACTTCATAATACCATCACTACTTTTGAAATTCCTGAAGAAGGTTGCGTATTGATGCCTGATGTATTCTATCTCGGAGTTACAGAAGAATATACCGAAACACATGATCATGTTCCCTTTCTCGAAGGTAAGTCAAGTATCGGAAGATTAGGCATTGATATTCACGCCACTGCAGGAAAAGGCGATGTAGGATTTTGCAATTATTGGACCTTGGAAATCTCAGTGAAACAACCGGTACGAGTGTATCCGGGCATGCCAATTGGACAACTCATCTATTTTGAAGTAAAAGGCGAAATTGAAACACCGTATAATGTGAAAGGTTCTGCAAAATACAATGCCAAAACCCATGAACCTGTTGAATCAATGATGTGGAAGAATTTCTGATGATTAGCTTAAAAGACATGACAAATTTCACAAAGACTTTATTCTTTATTGGACTTGTGTTTGTCTTTTCCTCCTGTACTTTCGAGGAGGACAATACGCTCATTTATGATGAATCCGCAATCATTGAAAGAAGAAAAGAACTTGATGATTTTTTCAAGAATGATGCTTCCTCCCCTTTGAAAGAACATCAAAAGTATCAATTCGAAGGTTTACAGTATTTTCCTCCCACAGAAGATTTTGCTTTCTATGCGGAATTCAAATTGATTTCCAAACCGGATACTGTTCAATTGTTGACTTCAAAAGGATATGAAAAAAGAACAATGTTGCGTTATGGTGTATTCTCCATCCAAGATCAAGATGGGACCACATTCACATTGACCGGGTATAGATCTTTGAATGCGGAAGATGATATGATATTCATTCCATTCAAAGACAAGACAAATGGCGTTGAAACATATGAATCCGGCAGATATTTGGAAGTTGAACTTTCTGCGGATAATAGCGAGTATTTTCTTGACTTCAATAAATCCTATAATCCATATTGTGCCTATAATAAAGACTATGCATGTCCATTGGTTCCCAAGGAAAATTTCCTTTCCATCTCCATCAAAGCCGGTGAAATGAGGCCGATATTCCAATGAAACAGATCACATTCATTAGGCATGCAAAATCAAATCATATCATGGGTCTTCGAGATCATGACAGACCTCTCAATGATCGTGGATTAGACGATGCTCCAATAATGGCTGAAAAATTAAAATCCGAGGGTTTTCACCCGGATGTGTTTTTCTCCAGCACAGCACTTCGCGCACAAACAACAGCTGAGTTGATACGCAATGGAATTGATCCACAGATTCCTCTTGAAGAACATTCGCTTCTATATCATGCTTTCATCAATGATTATACGGCATTCATACATCAAGTTGAAGATTCTTATGAGCATATAGTGATTGTGGGACATAATCCTACAATTACATTGATGGTGAATCTTCTTGCTCGTGACAATGTCACGGAATCACTGCCGACTTGCTCCGTAGTTTCGCTCACATTCGAAGATTGTAGTTCTTGGAATGCTATTTCACCGCATACGGGTATGATTACTCGCAATGCATTTCCCGGTCAATAAAGTAGAAAGGAATTTCATATGTCAGAACATCATCAAATTTGCATCATTGGAAGTGGTCCTGCCGGTTTTACAGCCGCATTATATGCCTCAAGAGCTCGATTGGATGTCGTGGTCTTTGAAGGACATCAGCCGGGCGGACAATTGACAATTACTACTGAAGTGGAAAATTATCCCGGTTTTGAACATGGCATCATGGGACCGGAAATGATGGATGTCTTCCGCAAACAATCCCATCGTTTTGGCGCGCAGTCTATCTATGAAACAATCACCTCAGTTGATACCTCAACAAGACCTTTTACATTGACAAGTGATCGTGACAAAACATATACTTGTGATTCCATCATCATTTCAACCGGTGCGGCTGCGAAATTACTTGGATCAAAAGGCGAGCAGGAATTCATGGGATTTGGCGTATCTGCATGCGCCACATGTGATGGTTTCTTCTTCAAAAATCAGCATGTGTATGTGGTTGGTGGTGGTGACACCGCAATGGAAGAAGCAAATTATTTGACTCGTTTTGCTTCAAAAGTGACCATACTTCACAGAAGAGATGAATTCCGTGCTTCCAAAATCATGCTTGAGCGTTGTCAGAACAATCCCAAGATTGAATTCATGGTGAATACAACTGTGGATGAATATATTGGCGAAACACTTCCTTCAGGTTTGAGAAAGCTCACTTCTTTGAAATTGCGTAATACGGTCACGAATGAAGAAAATATCGTCCCAGCCGATGGAATCTTTGTAGCGATTGGTCATAAGCCAAATACAGATTTATTCAAAGGCTTGATTGACATGGATGAAACCGGTTATATTCAAACTGTCGGCAAATCTTCTTATACGAATATCGAAGGCGTCTTTGCTTGTGGTGATGCGCAAGACAGTGTGTACAGACAAGCAATCACAGCCGCAGGAAGCGGTTGTATGGCGGCAATTGATGCAGAGCGCTGGCTTGAAGCACAACATGGATGATAAAACATGAATCCCGAAGAACAAAAAAAAGCGCCGGTTTTAGTCCGGCGCTTTCCATATGCAATAGAAGCTGAAATGGCTCAGGCACTACTTGCCGAGAATGGCATTTCAAGTTATGTCTATGATTTGAATGTCAATTCTTGCTATGTCGGAGCCGTCATGGGCGTCCGCTTATTCGTCGCGCAGGAAGATCTCGAACAAGCATTGATGATAATGAATGAGGAAATTGAATAGTACAAGACATCATTCTTTGATGCAACG
>DBCJ01000089.1 GCA_002293005.1 Ignavibacteria bacterium UBA961
ACTGATTCCATGCGGAGAGATATCTTGATATCTCAAGGATATAGTAGTGACTTGATTGAATTCACGCCACTTGAACATACTGCAAAGAATGTGATGATTCGCGCAAAGCATATTTCGAATATGCCTTCAAAACATAAAGAGGATGCACGAATGAGATTTGAAGAAGCAAGCAAGCGTTGGCATGTGGTCCCAAAACTACATGAGCTTATCAAAAAGTGACATCTGTTTGTAAGTGAAATTCTGTATCTAGATTTCCATCAATCTTCAACCAACCCGAACCGAGTGACTCTTCCTTTGGCTTGAATTTCTGTCTGGTCAAAACTGAGATTTTTGCTTTCCCAAAAGTATATCCGATTTGCCCGCAAGACATTATACCCAATCCATATAATGGGT
This sequence comes from Ignavibacteria bacterium UBA961, assembly GCA_002293005.1. GTDB lineage: Bacteria > Bacteroidota > Ignavibacteria > Kapaibacteriales > UBA961 > UBA961. Next base: position 394 of record DBCJ01000089.1, read on the forward strand.
CTATGAGTAATTGACCCGGCAATCCTGTTTCGGGTAGATAAATGGCTGAATCAAAATTATCTGTCTCGGACCATGCCATTCTGATTGACCAATTCCATGGACTCGATGTCTGTACCGAATGGAATTCCAATGCACAGCCAATTCCGAATGATTGAGCATCAGTATTCATGATATGTGATTCCACTCTCATCACACTTCTGACTGAATTTCCTCGATATGCTACTTCTGATCTGATACGCCAATCAGTCTCAGTCTGTAAATTCACGGTAGGTTTCTCGGATGAACGAATTTCATTCATCACTCTGAGGAGTATACTAGATTTATCTGTCAAATGGATCAATTGACCAATCATGCGAATCCCTTTCTTGAGTGTATTGGAATTCTTTGAAGTAGAAATCTGGGTATAGATTTCATTGTTGATTGCATACTTGAATGAACCAATGGTTCCATTCATCAAAACATGAATGCCTTGATCATTTGAGCAAATCCCGCTTCTTCCGAATGATTGTCCGATTGGAGACCGAATATTCGGATCAAAATGTCGAATCATGATGGCTTGATCATGATTGCCTCCATCATGATGGAGAGTAAACATCCCGCCATAATTGTATCTCTTGTCGAATAATGCATTTGCCGAAATAGTCCACTCCTTATTCAATTCAGACTGCATGTCGAATGAAATCATCCATTGTTCTTGCTCACCTATTGAGTATGCAGTGGGTGCTATTGCATGTCCATATTTTTGATAGAGTCCAGCCACTGAAAATACATGATTGACAATGTGCATTGTATTGAATATCGCAAGACGCAATTCTTTTGTGCCTTCTCTTTGACTTAATTCATGTTCTGTTCTTGCATAAGTGCTGCTTGGAAAACTCGTGAGTAAACCTTCATCATTGATTGTGGCATATCGATTCCTATTTGAAAAACTGAATCCGATTGTATTCTTTATATTACTACTCTGCATGAAATATTGTCCACCAATACCTCTGAAATTCGAAAACTCAAGAAGGGAAGTTGATGGTCTGATCGAACTCGACCAACGAAGCGCTCTTTGGGTTGGTTTTGAAATGTCCGCAATCGAGATGCCTGATGCAAGAAGACCACCCATCCCATGTTCAATAGAATGATCACCGATTATCAACTTGTAATTCTTGTCCGAGTACTGCAATGATCCATACAACATGCCATGCTCATATGCTTCGCCACTTTGCTTTCCATATGACAGTGCAAGAGTATATCGAGGATTGCCAATGAAGAGTCTTTGCATGAATGCTTCGTTTGAACCAAGAAAAACGCCTTCGCGCATACCTCGTGTTTCAGGTATTGATAGAGAAATTCTAGATCTATATCTTCCATGAATTTGTGTTTGTGGATTGCTTATTCTCGTACACATGAGAAGGATGCGCCGAATGGAAGTGTCGATGGTCTTTGGAGATTGAATCAATAAATCTTCAACATTATCGATGTCGGGATATTGTTTGATCAATCGCTTTATCATTCGCATCAATCCGGGAGTCATGCCGGGAAGGAAGAGCAATTCATCGGTGATATATCGAAGATCCAATGGATGCACGGAATAGTATTCGAGCGCATCGAATTGTTGTTGAGTGGAAGTAAGAGTGCTTTCGTCCATCCCCACCGCATCGTCTTGTGCATGTGCAAAAGATGAGAAGATAATGAGCAGAACAATGCTCGCCATGATGCCCCCTGAATCATATCAGATATGCACGGCGATCCATTTTCTTGAACGATACTGTTGAAATCCAATCACCGTGAGCGCAATATAGCTCAATACGACTCCGATCCAAATGCCGGATTCACGAAGCGGTGTATATCGGGAGAGAATGAAGGCCAATGGGATTTGAATGACGACCAAAGCCGTGAATACAATCATCATGCTTCGAGCTGCGGCACCTGCGCCACTGATCACACGAAGAGTTATCGAACCAATTGCAAAGAAGATATATCCGAAACATGCAATGTGGAGATATTCAACTGTCTCACGAATGATATTCGGATCATCGGTATAGATTCGAGCGAAATATTCGCCAAAGAGATAAGTGAGTATTGCAAGAAATCCCAAGAGCCATGACAATTGCTTTACGGCAGATCGATAAAACATGCCGATGCGATCAATTTGTTTTGCTCCAAGATTCTGACCTGTTGCAGTTTCAAGTGCAATGCCCATGGCAAAGACAGACATAAAAGCAAAGAGATCAACCTTTAATCCCAATGTATAAGCCGCAAGCGTGACTTTCGGATCGAAATATGATGCGAATGTGAAGAGAGCC
>DBCJ01000103.1:0-434 GCA_002293005.1 Ignavibacteria bacterium UBA961
CTCTGCAGGCGGTGATTTGAGTGGAACATATCCGAATCCGACAATCGCGGACGGAGTCATAACATCAGCGAAACTCGCGAGTGGTGTGATTCCTATAACACTTCCTCCAAGCGGTTCTGCAGGTGGAGATTTAAGTGGAACATATCCAAATCCAACAATCGCAAATAATGTAATTGGCACGAGTCAATTGAAAGACAGTTTGATTACATCAGTGAAAATCGCAAGCGGTGTAATTCCGACAAACCTTCCACCGAGTGGTTCTGCGGGCGGTGATTTGAGTGGGAATTATCCGAATCCAAGCATTGCAAATAATGTTATTGGTACGAGTCAACTGAAAGATGGCTCGATCACTGTATCAAAACTTGCGAGTGGCGTGATTCCTACAACACTTCCTCCGAGTGGTTCTGCAGGTGGTGATTTGAGTGGAACTTATC
>DBCJ01000103.1:450-5528 GCA_002293005.1 Ignavibacteria bacterium UBA961
TATCCGAATCCGACAATTGCGAATAATGTGATTGGCACAAGTCAATTAAAAGACAGCTTGATTACATCTGTGAAAATCGCAAGCGGTGTGATTCCAACAACACTTCCTCCAATTGGTTCTGCGGGTGGAGATCTGAGTGGTACATATCCGAATCCGACAATCGCTGATGGAGCAATTTCTTCATCAAAAATCGCGATTGGAGTGATTCCCACCACGCTTCCACCGAGTGGCTCTGCAGGTGGTGATTTGAGTGGTTCATATCCGAATCCGACTATTGCAGATGGAGTCATAACATCAGCGAAAATCGCGAGTGGAGTAATTCCGACTACGCTTCCTCCAAGTGGCTCTGCAGGTGGTGATTTGAGTGGTACATATCCAAATCCAAGTATTGCGAATGGAGTAATAACATCATCAAAGATCGCAGCTGGAGTGATTCCTACAAGCCTTCCGCCGAGTGGTATTGCAAGTGGTGATTTGAGCGGACTTTATCCCAATCCCACAATAGCAATAGGAGTAATTACAGCATCAAAGTTAGCGGCAGGTGTCATCCCAACTTCACTACCACCAAGCGGGAATGCAGGTGGGGACTTAACTGGTACATATCCAAATCCGAGTATTGGAACAGGAAGGGTACAGAGCAATATGCTTGCTACAGGTTCAGTTACATTATCAAAATTATCCGGTGTAGGAGCAAGTATTGGACATACAATTTCTTGGAGTGGTAGTGAATGGCTATTTCACCCCATAATAAGAGATACCCTGCTCTTTTTTAGAGAGAGTAGATCAACTCAATGGCCCAATACATCAATTCCTGTGCATACTTTTTCAACTAAAGGATCAGAGTCCAATATCGATATCGCAATCAGTCCAAAAGGTAATGGTTCTTTATTGACAAGTAGTCCCGATAATACACCCATTGGAGGAATGAAAAGAGGAATCAATGCAGTAGATTTACAAATTAGTAGAAATGCTAATCATCAAGTTGCATCAGGCAATCATGCCGTATTAATAGGTGGGGCCAATAATGCAGCATCAGGAAATGCATCAGCAGTTGTTTCGGGAATATCAAATAGTGCACAAGGGTATGGGTCAGTGATCCTAGGAGGATTCAATAATCAAGCAAGCGGACAATACTCTGTTGCGGGTGGTGGATATGGAAATACAGCGGTTGGTGCTTATTCTATGGCAAATGGTGTTTATAATACAGCAGGCAATGAAAGTACCATAGCAATAGGGGGTACAAATAATTACTCAGGAGGACAATACTCCGCAGTAATTGGAGGGAGTTACAATTCTGTATCAGGTCAATTCGGTCTTGCATTGAGCACATACAATGCAAATATCACCGGCTCAAGATCAATAATTTTAGGTGGCAAAAACCATAATGTCTCCTCTTCAAATGGAGTTATTCTTGGCGGTTCCGGATTAACTTTTTCAACATCTGCAGAAAATGCCATCGGTTCATTGGGGAATAATAATTCAAATACTCGAAACATGACAATAAACGCAGCAAATACTATGGTGCTTGGTAATATGGATATGTGGCTCGCTTCCAATGATGGAGTAGCTCATGGAATGTACTTTTTCGAACCGGGATCAAATAACGGTTCCTATCCTGCAGATAATCACTATTCGATGATTAAGGCTGGATCACAACAAACAAATATTACATATACCTTGCCTTTGAATCCCCCAAGCGCAGATAATCAGTTACTTCGAGTTAACACAAATGGTCAAATGTCATGGGGAAATGCGATAGTAACTCAGCAATCAATTACTGTAGATTGTCCCAATCTCAATCCAAATGGAGGGATTGGATTTTGTGACATAACTGTCAATGGCATTCAAACAGGAGGAATTGCGCATGCATCTCCAACAGAAGACTTGGTTGCAGGAATCAGCATTGCCTCAGTACGAATCATTCAGACAAATACTGTGCGAATCGCCTTCTTGAATGCAACAGGAAGCAGTATCAATCCGGCTCCTATTCCATTCAATATCGCAATCATACAATAATCACATACATGCAAGTATTCCCGCCACTAAATACTTCATGCTGCATTGGGCCGAATCAGGGGTATCGGCCCAATTTTTTTTACAGGCATAAAAAAAGCCCGACAGTTGTCTGTCGAGCTTGGGGGCGAGTGACGGGGATTGAACCCGCGGCCAGCGGAACCACAAACCGCTGCTCTACCACTGAGCTACACCCGCCGTATATGACCTATTTCTAGGTCAAGAGTTACAAATTTACGAGTATTATCTTCCTTTGCAAAGAGAATTTCTGAATTTAGAATAAAGAAATGCCACCTTGATTTGCCGAGTGCTTAGCAATATAGCGTTTGACATCAAATTTAGATTTACAACCATTGGCATTCATATATCGAATTTTACCAAAAATCGGTCTTTCAAACCAAGCTCTGTCATGAACGCCACCAATACTCCATGCAATACCGGTATAGCCATTGGCATCCCGACCATCCAATTCATATGTGTCATTCAAATAAATGGCTATCGATTGGGCTTCCTCAGGAGTTTGCGTCCATTCAAGAATTTTCTTTGCCCAATACATCCGCATATAGCCATGCATTTTCCCCGTATTCATCATTTCAATCTGTGCCGCATTCCATAATGGATCATGAGTCTCAGCTGATTCAAATTGGCTTTGATCATATGTATACTCGCGGATATCAGAACGATGGGCATTGAGTGAAGTCTGCGCCCAATTATGAAACCCATTGAAGTTATCATAATCACTTGTGTATAAACAATAATTGTCAGCAAGTTCTTTGCGAACAATCAATTCTTCCAAATATGAATCAATTGATTCCTTATTGCTTTCCTGTGCTTTGATCTTTAAAGCTATTGTCTGTGAGGAAATATTCCCGAAATGTAGCCAAGGCGACATATCAGACACATTACCGAGATTGGGGTCATTTCTTTTCTCGCCATAAGCTTCTAACTTATGTTCAATGAATGATCGCAAAGCATCCATGGCAGAATTGGGTCCCGGTGAAAAAGTACTCACAGGTTGAATGTCTCTTCTTACACTCACACTTTTTAATATATCTTTTGCTGAATAATTACTAACCAAATGAATGTTTGCTTGCTTGAACAATTGTACATCAGGGAAGGGGACCAGAAATTGATCCAATAATCTATGGACTTTTGGTCGTAAAGTATATGCTGCAAATTCTGTTTTCTGAGAAATGAATCGAGCAGGTATCACATTATGTGCATCCACTTCATAGAAAGGACATTGCAAGCCGATGCTCGCAATTTGCTTCCATTGCAATTTGATTTTTAGAGGATCAAAATCTGTGATTACAATCCCTGCTTTATGTTTTTCTGCAAAAGCAATGACAGACTTTCCCGGATTTTTATCTACAATCAAATCAAATGGAATGCCCAATTCAATCGCTTGCTTTTGCACTTCCTCCAAACCATGCAACATGAAATGATATTGTCTCAATGTTGCATCAAGAAATTCAGGAACCAAAGTGAAAAGAATTCGAATTGGAAGCCTTCGTTTGATCGAATGATTCATGCAAGCAATCAATGCCCAATTATCATGAATGCGTTGATCTCGTGACATCCAATATACAATGCACTCTGCTCCTTCCTTGCAAGCAAAATCACCGGAAAACTGAACATAGCCACTATCTGTGATTTCATGAATCCGTCTCGGATCAATTGCGAATGTTTCATTCATCGCAATAACCTTCGAAGCAATTTGGTAGCCGTCTTTTTGAATCCTTCCAAAGAATCTTCGGAGAAACCTGCTGTTAGAGATTTTACTCTTTTCAAAGTCCCTGTCGAGGTGATTTCTTGTAAAGTCAATGTAAGTTCTGCACCATCTGGTGTCTTTTCAACAAGACCTGTAATCCCATAAGTCAATCCGACATCATAGAGCATTTTTAACTCTGTTTGCGCGGGTGGAATATGATTTTCAACTCCATAAATTTGTTTCAAAGCATAGACGGAATCTCTCGTATCCAAATCGACCGGAATCACATGCTTGAGAGTTGATGCCGCCTCGAATAAGACTTGTAATCCATAATATGAATTGACTTCATTATTCTGAAATATCGCCCATAATGATTTCTGTTTTTTATTATCCAACTCCATACTCAAAAATGTGAGTGGTTCAGCAGGATACACCATATATGAACTATCCTCAACATGCGCATAGAGATTGGAATCTCCCGTGATCGTACACATCGCTCTTTGCATAGCTTCAATCAATGTTGGCTCATAGACTATGGCATTGCTTGTATCTCTATATCTCAAAAGTCCAAGCCCTATACCAGTAACACTTTGTGTATACTGATTTCCTGCCTTGGCCTGAATCTCAACTCGAAGCAAGTTTCCAAGTTGATCAATCCGAAGAAATAGCAATACTTCTGCTTTTATTTCCTGGCCTACATTAAATGCTGTTGGCTCTGCATTCAAACTCTTGAATATCGCTGCAACAGAATCTCGCACAGCAAATGGAATATAGCGGAAGCGATCAGTCGCACCCAAAGCAATGGCAATCGCAGCATCTGATTTTGCAATCAATTGCAATGGCATTTCCTTGCCGAGAGTAATTTCCGCAATCATGATTGTCGGCTTTATACTATCAGTTATTTTACCTGAATTGATTACAAGCTCATTTCCATTTTGAGCATGGAGATTCAAACCAAGAAAAATGACAAAAAAACAAGTAATCAATAATGAAATACAACTTTTATACATGTTCAATCCTATGAAATATCAGGCTCAAGTTTTGCTTCTATCGATCTCCACATGCCTTGACATGGAAATTTGTTTTCATATAATGCTCTTCCAATCACAACCGAATCTATGCCGATTGACCTCAATTCTTGCAAAGCCCATAACTGTTCCGGCCCCCCAATTCCACCACCCACCGTGATGCGCATTGAGGAATAATCAGCAATCTCTTTCAAGCATTCCAAATCAGGACCTTGCAATGTTCCTTCCCATGAAGTATCCGCATACATGATTCTATTCATTCCCAATGATCGAGCAAGATCAATGGTCTCATGCACATCCAATACACATTCGATATCAGGCATGGT
>DBCJ01000103.1:5600-12747 GCA_002293005.1 Ignavibacteria bacterium UBA961
AAGCGCCTTCACTCCTTCCGGGTCTGTCAACATCACTTCATTTATGATTACTCTGTACATGCCATTGTCAAGCCAGAATGAACATAACTCAGCATCCGGCAGAGAAGATAGTAATTGAATTGGAATGTCTGTTGATTGCAACATCGAAAGTATCAAGTCGGTATTTGCATGAGGATTATGCTCAAACATTGCATCAAAATCAGTGATGTGAAGAGATTTGGCATTTTCTCTTCGCCAAAGCTTGACCAATCGTTCAGGATGATTCGAGTATTCCGCATATAAAGATTCCGTTCCCGGAGCACCTTCAATGCAGCGCCTGCATGAACCATGATGAATATCAATTGATGGAATGATGAGAAGCATTGCAACTACCTTGTTCTAATGACATGCAAAATTATCAAGTTTCGGTCACTTGTGATTGTCATCCGCGATTATCTCATTGAATTCCACTATTTTGAACCTGATCTTTCCATATTTTCTTCGGTATCGACATGAGTTCAGTCAAAATTAGGCCAATTGAAGCTAAAGCAGACATTAAACGATTTATTGCCTGTCAAAAGGATTTTTATCCCAATGATCCTCATTTTGTCCCACCTCTCATGATGGACCGAATGAAATTGCTCGATAAAAACAAGAATCCTTTCTATACACATTCCAAAATGCAACTGTTTTTAGCAGAAAGGGAGGGGAAAATAGTAGGAAGAATTGGAGCAATCGTCAATGACAATCACAATATTGCGCACAATGATAAAGTGGGCTTTTTCGGTTTCTTTGAATGTGAACGCAATCAAGAAACTGCAAATCAATTGTTCGATACCGCAAAAACATGGCTCAAGCAACAAGGCATGGATGATATGCGTGGCCCTGCAAATCCCAGCATGAATGATGAATGCGGTTTGCTCATAGATGGATATGACTCTCATCCTGTGATCCTCATGACATATAACCCTCGCTATTATCAAGATTTGTATGAGGGGTATGGACTCCATAAAGTCAAAGATCTACATGCATATATTCTTGATCAAAATTCATTCGTGTCAGATAAAATGAAACGCTTGGTGGATTTGATTCGAAACAGATCTGAAGTCACCATCCGTGAAGTGAATTTCAAAGACAAAACAGCATTCGCCAAAGATGTAAAAACCCTCAAAGAAATCTATAATTCAGCATGGCAACCTAATTGGGGCTTCGTGAAAATGACAAATGAGGAATTTGATTTTCTTGCCGCTGATTTAAAGCAAATTGCAGATCCAACCTATACATTGATTGCGGAAGTAAAAGGAAAGGTTGCAGGTTTTGCACTCGCTCTGCCGGATATCAATCAATGTCTCGTACATAATAAATCCGGTTCTTTACTTGGCGCTCTATGGCATTTATTGACAAAGAAAAAATCGATTAATCTCTTGAGAATCATAGTCTTAGGTGTCTTGCCGGAATATCAAAAACATGGTGTTGATGCAGTGCTCTATCAAGAAATCGGGGCTCGTGGACTTCCAAAGGGAATTCAGTATGGAGAAGCTTCATGGATTCTTGAAGACAATGAACCCATGAAAAAAGCACTTACCACTACAATGCATGGAAAAGTGTACAAAACATATCGTATGTATCAAATACCGATTGTTTGAAGCTGAAAAATGAGCATTACAACTGATAATCAAATAACCGTTGAAAAGAAAAAACGTTTCTATTGGGCAGGTTTGGGACTCCTTTTCGTTCTGGGATATATTTTCTTCTCTGATTATGGTCTTTATGAAGGATGGCAATTAGAGACCGAAAAAGCCAATATTGATGCCGATATCCAATATCAGCATACTATTCAGGATTCATTGAATGTCATAATCAAAAGATTAGATAAAGATGATGCCGAGATTGAACGCCTTGCCCGTGAGCGTTATGGAATGATAAAACCCGGTGAAGAAGTGCTATTTGTACCGCCCACTCAATGAGAACTGGGGAAAAGACAATCAATTCTTGATGTCTTTTTGCGGGGGAAATTTCCTATTTTTGTCGTCTAAGATTATTCATTTTCCTCGATTGCGAACATTATGAGCGTCCTCGTTAATAAGAATACGAAAGTCATCGTTCAAGGAATCACCGGTTCAGAAGGTACATTCCATACTTCACAAATGCTTGCTTATGGAACAAATGTTGTTGCGGGTGTTACTCCCGGCAAAAACGGTTTGATGTATTCCGGCAAGAATGAAGACCTTTTCAATCGTCCTGTTCCTGTATTCAATACAGTTATTGATGCTGTGAATGCAACAGGCGCAAATGCCAGCATTATTTTTGTCCCTGCGAGCATGGCCGCAGATGCAGCGATTGAAGCAATTGAGGCCGGAATTCCTCTGATCGTTTGCATCACGGAAGGAATTCCCGTGCGTGACATGATTCGAGTGAATACTGCACTTTCTCAATCCAATAGCCGAATGATTGGTCCGAATTGCCCCGGAATCATTACTCCGGATGAATGTAAATTGGGAATCATGCCCGGTTTCATTCATAAAAAAGGAACTGTTGGCGTTGTATCAAGAAGTGGTACTCTGACCTATGAAGCAGTGAAGCAATTGACCGATGTTGGTCTCGGACAAACAACATGTATCGGTATCGGTGGTGATCCAATCATTGGAACTAGATTCATCGATGCAATCAAGTTGTTCAATGAAGATCCTGAAACAGAAGCCATCATCATGATCGGTGAAATCGGTGGAACAGCCGAAGAAGAAGCTGCTGAATATATTGCCAAAAATGTGAAGAAGCCGGTCATTGGTTTCATCGCTGGAAGAACAGCACCTCCGGGTAGAAGAATGGGTCATGCAGGAGCCATCATATCCGGTGGTAAAGGTACTGCTTCAGCAAAAGTTGATGCAATGCGTGCAGCTGGAATGATTGTTTCCGACTCACCTGCAGATATCGGCAAATTAGTTGCTAAAGCTTTGTCGGTACAAGCATAATCAGACATTTTTCACCATTTACCTAGATAAAACAATGAAACAAAGAACACTTGCAATCATCAAGCCAGATGCAGTTCGTAAGAATGTTGTTGGCGAAATCATCGCTCAAATCACGCAAGCAGGATTCAAAGTTCTTGCATTTAAAATGACAACTCTCTCTGCTGCACAAGCAGGAAAATTTTATGAAGTACACAGTGAGCGTCCTTTTTATGGCGAATTGTGTGATTTCATGTCTTCCGGAGCAATCGTTCCAATCGCACTTGAAAAAGAAAATGCAGTTGAGGATTATCGCGCTTTGATCGGCTCGACAGATCCCGCAGAAGCAGCTGAAGGTACAATCCGTAAGCGCTTTGCAGGTTCAAAAGCAGAGAATGCGGTTCACGGTTCAGATTCTCCTGAAAATGCTGCAAATGAAATCGCTTTCTTCTTTACTGAAAGCGAGATTGTTGCAAACAATGCATAATCTTTGAGAACATGATATGAAGGCGACGCTCATTCCATTATGAAGCGTCGCCTTTTTTACTCTCAGGTGCTATTATGCCGAAAGAAAAACCATACTCCAAATTGACTGAGAAGATTCTACATCAGAATCCATATTGGATGTATAAGCAAGAATCATATGTTCTGGCAGATGGATATTCGCAAAGTGAGTATTATTATGTCAATTCACATGGTTCAACCATCATCATCCCACTAGTGAATGATGAAACAATGATCATGGTCAAACAATTTCGGTATCTCAATCAGCGCCCGAGCATTGAATTTCCGGGAGGAGGAATGACAAAAGATGTCACTCCCTTGGAAAATGCTCTCAAAGAATTGAGAGAAGAAACAGGAATAATTGCAGGGAAGATGATTCCTTTAGGAACATTCAATCCATGCAATGGCATCACCAATGAAATTTGCTCTGTGTATATTGCCAAAGATTTGTCATTCACCGAGCAACATACAGAAGAAACCGAAGACATCGAGATCATACATGTGAATATGGATGAGTGTATATCCATGATTCAACATGGAGAAATTTGGGATGGAATGACACTCGCTTCGTGGACACTTTTTCAGACCGTACAATCAAAGGACATAGCATCATGAATATCTTTCAAAGCTATATAGCGACATGTTTCATAGTCTGTTGCATGATGCCACTTGCATCTTCCGCTCAATCCGCAACAAAGGGAGAAAAGGCTCCAGAACTGAAATATGCACTGAGAGTGGACTTCAAAGACAATGTGTATGCATCCTATGTGATGGATGAAAAAACAGTCGTGAACAGAATGTATCGCGATAGTATAGGCAAACAATATCAAAGAAAATTGCAGTATAATTTTACGCAATCTCCACAGTCTCCTCAGCCCTCCGGCATTGATGGACTTGCCATCGTTTGTAATATTGATTCCATGAAATATGCATTCTTCGATGGCCCTGCTCAATTGCTCTATGACTCTCAAAATCCAAAAGCCGCAACTGTCAATACTGAATTCCCTGATGCAATTGCAAATATGGCATTGCTCAATCATCAATTTGCTTTGGTCTATTCACCCAAAACAGAAGTGATTGATGTGATTGGAGTGGATCAACCTGGAGACCTTAACTGGCTTCGAAATTATATCATCAATGAAGGTAAAGATGCACTTGACACAGCGCAGAAATTTACGTGGATGCATGCCTTGAAAGATGAACAAGCTGCTTGGATAGCCGATGTTTCCAAACAGTTGATTGCAGGTAAAATTGTGATCGCACCTGATTCCATTTGGAAAAGACCAATCAAATTGAGACTCGATGGAATCGACTTCATCGATACGGTTGATGTTCGCATTGCGGAATATTCCAAAGGTGAATATGTACTTGAAGCAGTGTCAAAAGCACTCACTCCCGTCAAAAATGATGATGTACGATTTTTTGGTATTCCGGCACCTGTACCAATTCAGGAAGCAAATGGGAATGGCGTGATTAGAATGGAAATGAATTCATCCGGATGGGTGAAGAAGATGAGTATCAAATACAATGCAAAAGTCACTGCTCAATATAAAAGAGAACAGTTCACTCAAGACATCAAAACCGAATCTACTTGGACACTTTTAGGACGCTACAAATGGAATTGATCGTAACTCGACTCAGGGGATCTCTCCTAATATTTGGAATGATTCTATTTCTTCTTACTTCATGCAATGATGCCGATAAATCTGCAGAACCGCTTGAAGGACCAAAATCATGGTCATTCGAAGCCGTTCAAAATGCACCAAAGGTCAATGATTTTAAGATGAAGTCCTTCTTCTATGCACCAAAAGTAGGTGACACTTCGCAATTCAAAGTGACGCAAAAAAACAGCATCAAAAGAAATGGACTTGCGCTCGAACAAGAAATCACGCAAACATATACCAAAATCATCCGCAAAATCAATGGTGATGGCTCTGTTGAAATGAGTATTCGCATAGATAGCATGATAGTCAATGAAAAAGGACCGAATCCTCAAAAACCCGGGGAAACAATGTCCATGCAATTCAACTCAGGTAAATCAGCTGATCGAAAGAATCCGGAATTCGTTCAATATAGCAGCATAATAGGTGCAGAGGTTATTGCAAATGTGAGCAAGTTCGGGAAAGTCGAAGAAGTGCTTGGATTGAATGCAATCGTGAATCAAATGCTGGGAGCAAAAAAGGATTCAATTCCCGAAAAAATGAAAGATCAATTGATGCAACAAGTGAAAGCACAATTTTTCCAAATGCCCATGCAACAGGAATATCAAACATTCCCAGACGAAGGCGATTTGAAAGGTTCAAAAAATTGGACTAAAGTGGATGTAATTCCCGTATCAGGAATTCTTACCGTTACAAATACGGTAACATATACCTTAGGTTCTATTCATCAATACAATGGAAGAAAAGTAGCAATTGTGAATGCAATCCTCACAGCAGAAACAGAAATCCCAACGAAATTGCCAAAAGGCATCGAATTCAAATTGAATTCAACTCGTTTTGAGGGAGCAGGTAAAACCATTGTTGATGTAGAAACTGGTGAAACAATTCTCAAGAACAATGATGTGCTCACCGAATTGGATGCAATGGTCAAAGATGCTAATTCGGGTCAGAAACAAGAAGTCAAACAACAAATCAATACAGTGGTCAGCGTATCTAAATTACGCTGACATTACATTCACCACAATGTATGGAAATGAAAATGTCGACAAGAATTGAAACCGATTCTATGGGCCCGATTGAGGTGCCTTCATCCATGTATTATGGCGCACAAACAGCCAGATCACTTCATCATTTTGCAATTGGCATCGAGCGCATGCCACGCGAATTGATCAGAGCACTCGGCATTTTGAAAAAAGCAGCCGCAATGGTGAATTGTGAAGTAGGAATTCTTCCTTCAGAAAAGAAAGACCTCATCGTGCAAGCTGCCGATGAAGTGATAGCCGGAAAACTTGATGCGCATTTTCCTCTTTCCGTGTGGCAAACCGGAAGTGGAACGCAAACCAATATGAATACAAATGAAGTCATTTCCAATCGCGCAATTGAAATGGCCGGTGGGGAAATGGGTTCGAAAAAACCAATTCATCCAAATGATGATGTCAATAAATCACAAAGTTCAAATGATACATTTCCAACGGCAATGCATATCGCGGCCGTGGAGCAAATAGTGCATTCACTTCTTCCTGCAGTTCAAACCCTCAAAGGAACATGTGAAGCAAAAGCACAAGAATTTGCAAAGTATATCAAAAGCGGAAGAACGCATCTTATGGATGCAACACCAATCACATTGGGACAAGAATTTTCCGGCTATGCACAACAATTGAACAATGATATCGCACGCATTGAATATGCTCTTGGTGGATTATACGAATTGGCATTGGGTGGAACCGCGGTGGGAACAGGACTCAATACACATCCTGAATTTGCAGTTCGCGGTGCAAAAACTATCGCAGAATTGACAGGTCTTCCATTTATCACTGCGCCAAATAAGTTCGAATCACTCGCCGCACATGATGCACTTGTTTTTGCACATGGTGCATTGAAAACACTTGCTTGTTCACTCATGAAAATCGCGAATGATATTCGCTGGATGGCATCGGGTCCTCGTTGTGGTCTAGGTGAAATTTCCATTCCGGAAAATGAACCCGGAAGTTCAATCATGCCGGGAAAAGTGAATCCAACGCAATCTGAAGCGATGACAATGATTGCAGCGCAAGT
>DBCJ01000103.1:12835-26454 GCA_002293005.1 Ignavibacteria bacterium UBA961
TTCAAGCCCGTGATCATTTATAATGTACTGCAAAGCATCAGACTCTTAGCTGATGGCTGCAATATGTTCAATGAACATTGTGCGACGGGCATCGAAGCAAATGTAGAAAAATTGGAATATTATAATCAAAATACGCTCATGCTAGTCACTGCATTGAACACACATATTGGTTATGACAATGCCGCGAAAATCGCCAAACATGCGCATAAATCCGGTGGGACTTTGCGTGATGCGGCAATGGAACTTGGTCTTGTGAAAGGCGAAGATTTTGATCAATGGGTACGTCCTGAAGACATGCTCGGACCCAATATGTGATTCTATGAAACATGTTCAAGCTGATTTTTTTACGGGTGCATCTGCGCCTGTCCATTTTCCCAACAGTGAATTCCCTGAGATTGCCTTCATTGGTCGCTCAAATGTTGGGAAATCCTCATTGATCAATAGCATTGTCCGAAGAAAGCAACTGGCATTGACAAGTTCAACGCCGGGAAAGACGCAACAGATTAATTTCTTCATGGTTGAGCAAGTATGGATGTTGGTGGATCTTCCCGGATTCGGTTATGCATCCGTTGGAAAAACCAAAAGACTGGAATTTTCAAAACTGAATTATTCCTATCTTGAAGACAGAGATCAGTTGAGGATGGTTTGTTTGCTACTCGACAGCAGACATGATCCATCCCAAATTGACATGGGCCTGATTGAATGGCTTGAAATGCATGGAATCAAGTACACAATCATACTCACGAAATGTGATAAAATAAAACCCACAATGGTTGATGAAAGAAGAGAGCAAATCAAAGGTTTAGTTCAATTTTGCTCTCATTGCATTGATGTACTTCCTTATTCTTCTGAGACCGGTCTTGGAAGAGATCAATTATGGGGCATCATCAAGCGTGAATCAGCCTCTGGCGATATTATTGGAAAGAAAGCATGATACGAGTGATTATTTGCATACTATGTTCTGCATTCTTGAGCAATCAAGCAATCGAAGCCCAACAGGGAGGATCGAATTATTCGATTTTCGGAATTGGTGATATCAGACAATCCATGGGAGCATATTATGATGGGCTTGGTGGAACTCAGTATGCGGTTCCATCTTTCCATGCGGTGAATATTGCCAATCCCGCAATGTGGTCTGAATCGAAATTGACTCGATTGCAAATTGGATTTAGATTTACCCAGACTGCCATTGAGCAACAGGATTTGTCTGCATCACAAAATTTTGGAAAACTTGATGGCATTGCCGCCACTTTTCAAGTGGATACCGCGATGGGAATCACCATTTCCGGTGGAATTTATCCATTCAGTGTGGTGCAATATTCTGTATTGACTCCCGTGCAAGCCGGCATCAGTGGATTGACCGATCTTTCGGGTGGTGCACTTAATTATGGAAAAGGTGGTGTGAGTGCTGCTTTCATTGGTAGTTCATGGAAACCCATGCAGGGAATTTCTGTTGGATTTGCCGCGATGAGATTATTTGGTAATATCAGCAGAGTGATTCAAACAGAATTATATACTCAGCCATTTATTTCAGTGAATCAAAGAACGGATCGCTTTTTTGGATCGGGACTCAAACTAGGCATATCCGCTAATCCAATCAAAGGCTTGACGCTTGGTGCAGGTGCAAGCATCTATTCCGATTTGGAATATGATTCGGATTTCAGACAAAGCACGCTCAATACCGGCGGTGTGGCTTATGATACCATTTTCATGCAAAAAGGTGTTTCGACATTACCCATGCAATTGGGCTTTGGCTTGAGTTATGTTTCAGGTAGATGGATGATGGCCGGCGATATGGAATTCCAGGATTTATCCGGGATTTCCTATTCTCAAGGTAAATCACTTTTCCGTTCCGGAAGAAGAATTTCGCTCGGATTTTCAAGATTGCGATCATATCAATTGGGTACTGATTATATTGACAAAGTACAATTCAATTTCGGTGCCGGTTGGAATCAATTGTATTATTCGGTCAATGGAATCGATATCGATGAATACTATGGTTCATTCGGTTTGCAATTGCCAATTGCGGGATCTGCGATGATTGATCTCGCTTTGCAGGGCGGAATGCGAGGAAATACAGAACTGGTTCGAGAGCTTTTCCTTCGATGCGGATTCTCCGTGAGCGCAGGCGAAGTTTGGTTCAAACCATTCATTAGGGAATAAATCCTTTAGGAATACTCCATGAGAGAATTATCAACACTTGCCACTCTTGAAGGTCGTTCAGTCATTCGTGACATCTTTCGCGAATTGCGATTCGAAAGACAGATGAGTTCATTTTCAGCCACAATGCTCATGTGGAGAATATGTACCAAAGAAACCGATTTAAAGAGATTTTCCGTGCAAGAGGTGAATATTTTATATCCTCTCGGTACAATGTCAGGAACCTCATTGTGGTTGCAGGAAATCATCAATAGATTCTACTATTCCACCATCAATTCATTCGTGTATTTTGGTGCAGCCATTCTCCTTGTTACCGTCGGACTAAGAAGAATTTATGATACAATTCCGGACTGGATTGTTGTTTCCAGTATTTCACTTGAAGCCATTCTCCTTGGCATGATGTTCTTCATCATGTATTTTTCACCACTTGATGAAGAAGAAGGTGATGAACAAAGCAATGCTGAAAGAAGCAGGGAATTTTCAGAATTGTTGAGAGAAGTGGGAGAGATTTCTAGAGACTATGCCGCAATGGCTGTTCGTTTAGAACAAATCACGGATGCAATGCAAGAAATGAGCATGCGACAAGAAGCCTTGATTTCCACCACAAGAGATTCTGTGCAAATAGCTGCACAAGCAATTGCTCCAAATCCAGAACTCATAGAAACATTGAAGCAAACGGGAGAACAATTCAAGTCATTCAATGCCATAGTGGAATCACTTTCGAAATCAGCTCAGGAACTTAGAAAAGAAGAAATAGAATTTGCAGTTCGAAGAGAATTAGAAAAAATTATCGCAGATACAGTGGTCAAGGGTTATGTCCATAAAGGTGAATAAATCCAGTAGAAGAAGGGGATCAGAAATTTATTTTGTTCTCTATCTTTCGGCTCTCATCCTTCTCTTGCCGGGAAAGCAGGAAAAGAAATCATCCGAAGCCGTGGATGCAATCACGGCATTGTTTCAACAGTCATTTTCATTATTACCTGAGAAAAACTCTCTCCTCAGTAGAATTACGACGGATCCTTCAGGTGCATCAATTCTACAACTCGATACATCAAATGTCCTACTCTTGACAGGTAATGTCAGTGACATTTCTTTCGAATGCATAGTCGAGGATCAAAATAATGATGAAGTGATACAAGTGGCTTCCAAAGAAGGTGAGCATTTCAGCATTGTCTATGATTCAACAAAAAAACTAGTCTTCTTTTCATGGCATCCTCCGATTTCAATGCTTTCTTCATTGAATAAATCATTGAGTTATGTCGTTACCGTGAAAGCAAAAGCAAAACCATTCATCAGTGGAAAAAATCCTGAATTGCAACAATTGCTCAAAAGCACAGATGCAACCTTGCAAACTGAGGCCAGATTCAGTATCTCAATCTTGACTGAAGGACTGGGTGAAGCGCCACCTAAAATTGTATATATGCCCGCTGAAACCACTTTTACTCGAATGATATTTCAACCCCCACAAATCCAACAGCAACCTGCACCGGAAATTGCTGATGCAAATGGGCAGAAGTTTGGTGTGCCGGTCATAGAACAAGAATTTACCCTTCAGCCACAACAAGCCAAAATGGAAGTCATGGCATATCAAGAATGGCGAACCAAGATATTTGTACAAGGAATATATACCCCAAATGATTATGCTGAAAAGCCGATTGTGAATGTAGTATATAGAAATAAAGATATATCAGGAACTGCTGATCTATTGGATTATCGCCAGGGAGAAATAATAGTTGGCGGTGTAGCCCCGGCAAGCAATGCCATGACTGTTAAAGTAATAAGCAAAAGAAGATATGACAATAAAGTAGTTACAACAGAATTCATTGTTGATCCAAAGAAACTGAATGATCCGATAATTCCCAATTTCATGTATCCATTCACTCAATACAACTTCAATCCTGAAATGCCAACATCCAATAATTTGGATGCTCGAGCAATTTTGAGAAATTCTCAAAGAATTTTAGAGGATAATCAGCAAGGAAAACCATTTACATTTAAACCGGATATCGAAGATACCGGGTCAGTGGTTTATTTCGAAAGATTGATCAATGGTAAACTGATAGGGAAATCGTATTCTATTCGAATTAGATCATTTGATCCTCCTCAGATAATCGGAAAAACAAATAAAGAGGGACAAGTGGAAGTTTTTGTTAGATCATTTGGCAAGCATGATGGAAAACCAAATAGCTGCAAAATCATCTTTGCCGAAGGTACAGCTATGAATGTAATAGGGGCTCAAGACAATAGAGCAGATTTCGATGCAAAAGATGGATTTAACACAAATCAAAAATTTTCGATCAGACCAAAAGATAAGTCAAAACCATACTCAGCAATGGTCCATGCCGTGGATAAATATGGGAAAATATCAGAGCCAATATTCATTGATTCCGAATAAGAAGCATGGTCATTCTTGACCCCTTTGCTATGAAGAATGCCATAAATTGAGTAATTTCACAGCATTCAACTGATTATAATTGAGCTAAACGAATAAGGTATAGCATGGATATTTTTCAAAGATGTATTGATTTTACAAGAGCCGATGAAGTGAAAGCATTGGGTCTTTACCCATATTTCCGTGAAATCCAGGAAAATGAAGGACCTGTTGTTTCCATCGAAGGCCGTAAAGTCATCATGGCCGGCTCTAATAATTATCTCGGTCTGACAGCTCATCCAAGAGTTAGACAAGCCGCTATCGATGCAATCAATAGATATGGCACAGGTTGCTCCGGATCAAGATATCTCACAGGTACAATTGACCTTCATATTCGCCTCGAGGAAGCTCTCGCAAAATTTTTGGGATATGAATCCTGTCTTTTGTACTCTACAGGTTATCAAACTGCGCTTGGTGTCATCAGTGGTCTAGTCAGCAAAGGCGATTATGTGATTTCCGATAAAGAAAATCATGCATGTATCATCAATGGTGCAATGCTTGCCAAAGGTGGATTCGCAGAATTCGTTCGTTATAAGCATAATGATATCGAAGATTTGGAAAAAACGCTGCAACGCATTCCTGATAGTGCTGGCAAATTGATCGTAACCGATGGTGTATTCTCTGTTTCAGGTGAAGTGGTTGAATTACCCGGAATCATTGAAATGGCTGAAAAGTATGGCGCAAGAGTACTTGTGGATGATGCGCATGCAACCGGCGTTATTGGTGATGGCGGTAGAGGGACAGCATCACTCTATAATCTGACCCATAAAACTGATCTCACGATGGGAACTTTCTCCAAGACATTTGCTTCTCTAGGAGGATTCGTTGCCGGTCCTGAGCGAGTAATCAATTACTTGAAACATCATTCTCCCGCACTCATATTCAGTGCGAGCCCAACACCCGCATCTTGCGCCGCAGCATTGGTTGCACTTGAAATTCTCCAAGAACAACCTGAGCTCGTTGCGAAACTCATTTCAAATTCTGATAAAATGAGAAAAGGATTCGCGGAACTCGGGTTCAATGTCTACCATAGTCCAACCGGTATTGTGCCTATCATCGTTGGTGATGTAGACACCGCACTAGTCTTTTGGAGAAAATTGTATGACAAAGGTGTTTTTGTCAATGCATTCGTTCCGCCCGGCGTGCCACCAAATATGAGCATGATGCGCACAAGTTATATGGCCTCCCATGAAGATGAACATCTTGAGAAAATACTCGAAGTGTTTGCCGAAGTAGGCAAAGAATTAGGTTTGATTTCTTAATCTATAATTGCGCCATGAAATCAGCCATTCTCATACTTTTCTTCTTGAGTATTCTTTCCACAGTTTTTTCAACAGAAAATTCCGGAAAGAATCCCACTTATGTTATTCAAGTACAACAAGGAACTATGCTTCTCGGTGAAATCATCATCGAAACATTTCCTGAATTGGCACCAAAGCATTGTGCGAATTTCGACAGCTTGGTAATGAGTTCATTTTATGATGGAACGAAATTCCATCGTATAGATCCAGAATTCATGATTCAAGGTGGAGATCCAAATAGTAAAGATTCGTCAAAAGGACCTGAAACTTGGGGCTTTGGAAGTCCCGATCAAAAGAAGGTTCCAGCCGAGTTCAATGATTATTCCCATGTCCGTGGCACACTCTCAGCAGCCAGAGGCGAAGATATCAATAGTGCGGATTCCCAGTTTTTCATTTGCGTTAAAGATTCCGAATTTTTGGATGGTGAATATTCCGCTTTCGGAAAAGTTCTCAAAGGCATGGATATTGTTGATGCAATTGCCAATGCACCACGAGATGAAAAGACGGAAAGACCGAATCAAATCGTTACAATGAAAATCAGTAAAAAGTAATTTCATATTATCACCATTGGAGTTCCCATGAAAACCACAATGAATTTATTCACCTTGTCGATGATGCTCATTGCAATGACATTCTCGACGCAATTTGCAGGAGCGCAATCAGTCGTGATGACAAATCAAGAACCAACAATCACACATATCGTGACCATGAACACAAATCATGGCCCGGTAACATTAGGTCTCTATGGCCAAGATGTACCAAAAACAGTAGATAATTTTGTCGGTCTTGCCGAGAAGAACTTTTATGATGGAATTCTCTTTCATCGCGTCGTTCCAGGATTCGTGATCCAAGCCGGTGATCCAAAAACGAAAGATGAATCCCTGAAAGGTCAATGGGGAACAGGCGGAGAAAGCATCTATGGTGGTGATTTCGTGGATGAGTTGTTCCCAAATACAAAAAGCTTTCAAATTGGGTATGCAAAAGGCGTACTCGCAATGGCAAATCGTGGACCAAATACCAATACAAGTCAATTCTTTATTTGTCTTGAAGACTTGGGTCTTCCAAAAAGTTATACAATGTTTGGTAAAGTGACCGAAGGCATGGATATCGTCATGAAAATTGCTGCCACTCCTTTGAATGGTAGCACTCCTCGCGAGCCTGTCATCATCAAATCCATGACAGTGAAGAAAAAATCCTAATTAGGATTGTAGTCTGTTTAGATGCCTGCATTTTCTCATGATTATGCAGGCATTTTTTTCTATATATATTCTGATTCCATAATATCAAATTGAATCATCAGCAATGGATCTGACTCTAAACCAATCCTATGAAGATAATCTCGAATTGCAATCTTCAAGAATAGCATATTTCTCCTTGGAATTCGGTTTCTCGCAATCCATGCATCAATATGCCGGAGGCTTGGGAATATTGGCCGGGGATCATCTGAAATCTTCATCCGACTTGGGATTGCGATTGACCGGTATCGGACTATTGTATCATGAGGGTAGTCCACATCAAAGAATTGATCAATCCGGAAATCAAATAGACTTCTTCGAACATGTTCACATTGATCAACTTCCATTGACAACGGTATTTGATGAATTCGGACATCCCCTAATGATTCAAGTTGCATTCCCCGAAGGCAATGCAAAAGTCAGAGTATATGAGGCTAGAATCGGTTGCATAACTTTATTCCTCCTTGATACATATCATGAAGAGAATACCCATGAAACTGGGCTTATGCAGATAACGGACAGATTATATCACGGAGGTAGAGAACATAGACTAAGACAAGAAATTCTTCTCGGAATAGGCGGAATGAAAGCGCTTAATGCGATGAATCTTTTACCGGAATTTCTACATATCAATGAAGGACACTCAGCATTTGCTTTGACAGAACTGGTTGCGCATGAAATGAAAAAACACAATAAGACATTTCATGAAGTGATCAATCAGATTCAATCTCGCTTATTGTTCACGACTCATACACCGATAAGCGCCGGCAATGAAGTATTCACAAATGATTTGATCAAACAACACCTTGTTTCTCATTGCATGGACTTACATATGTCTATGGATGAATTCATCGAACTTGGAAAATCTCCAAATACAGAATCTCATCTATTCTCAATGTCGGCTTTTGCATTGAAGATCGCCGGAGCAAGCAATGCAGTTAGCGCTCTGCATGGAGAGATCGCTCGAGAAATGTGGAAAGGCATCGAAACAAAATCCAAACAAATAACTTCCATAACAAATGGCATTCATACGCAATCATGGATTGGTGAACATTTGGCTGAATTATTGGATCAGCAAATCGGAGATTCATGGAGAGAATATCCGGAATCAGTTGATTCTTGGTCAGGAATTATGAAATTATCCAAGGATGCACTCTTTCATGCGCATGATTTGCAAAAAAAATCCATGATCGCAACTTTACAAGTTCGGTCCGCTCTATCAGAAAGGTCAATCAAATTGGATCCGAATGGACTCTATATCGGATATGCAAGAAGATTTGCAATGTATAAAAGAGCATATCTGCCATTCATGCATATTGAATCATTACAAAGGATTTTGAATAATCCATTAGGCAAAGTATATCTTGTGATTGCAGGGAAAGCTCATCCGGATGATCATGAAGGGAAAGCCATCATTAGACATATTCATAATCTGATACAAGAGCATGATTTGCAGTCATCGGTTGTATTGATTGAGGACTATGACATTGCGTTGGCAAAATCAATGGTTCAAGGATGTGATATTTGGCTCAATACTCCACGCAGACCCTTGGAGGCAAGTGGTACATCAGGCATGAAAGCCGCTCTCAATGGATGTTTGCATTGCAGTATTTCCGATGGTTGGTGGGATGAAGCATATGCACCGAATGTGGGATTCCGGATTCCTCATGCCGAGTTTCCACCATCAATGGAAGATCAAGACATAATAGAATCCCAAGCACTGTATCATGTGCTGGAACATGAGATCCTTCCAAAGTACTTTTCTCGATATTCCAATGATGAGTGGAGCATGCTTATGAAGTCCTCCATTTTTCATCTCGGACCTCGTTTCTCCTCAACTCGAATGGTCAAAGAATATGCTGAACGATTCTATATTCCCGGAATCATGGAGTCTAAAGGCGGAAAGTAATAAATCGCATATGACAACATTTATGCGCAGAAATGGTAGTTTCGAACTGCTCATTCATATTGAATATTGTAGAATGAGAATAGAATCATTGTGAGATTGCATATGACAAAAGCTGGATATATTGCCATAATCGGAAAACCAAATGTGGGTAAGTCCACATTGATGAATGCCATCATAGGTGAAAAATTATCCATAGTAACATCAAAACCACAAACCACGCGCAGGAATGTTCTGGGTATTTATACCAAAGATCAAGTGCAAATGGTATTCATCGATACGCCCGGAGTTCTCAAGCCTCGATATGAACTGCATAAATCAATGATGAATTATGTGGAAGAATCATTGAGCGGTGCTGATATAATCGTAGTGATTGCTGATGTCACAAGACCCGAAACCGGCTTAAAAGTACTTACGCCTCCATTCATCGAAGCAATCAAGAATACCAATAAACCATGTATCGCAATTTTGAATAAAATGGATGCACTTTCAGATAAAAAACAAGCATTGCCGCTTATTTCCGCATTGAATGAATTGGGTGTATTCAAGGAATTTCTCCCCATCTCAGCAAAAGATTCTGATAATGTGCCTGAACTTTTGAGGGTTTTGGAATCACTTTTGCCGGATAGCCCGATGTATCATGACCCGGAATTACTCAGCACTATGCCTCAAAGATTCTTTGTTTCGGAACTCATCCGTGAGACTGTTTTTGAATTATTGAGCGAAGAACTTCCATATTCCACCGAAGTATCAATCGCTGAATTTCGGGAGAAAGGGAAGGGCAAATGGTATATCGCCGCTGATATCATTGTTGAGAAAGACTCTCAAAAAGCAATCATGATTGGTGATAAAGGCGCCATGATCAAGCAAATTGGCAGTGAATCCAGGAAAAAAATAGAACATCATCTTGAAATGCCCGTATTTCTTGAATTATTTGTAAAAGTTAGGGAAGATTGGCGCGACAAGTCCACTTATTTGCGCTCTTTTGGCTATTAAACCGTATTTTTGCACTCCGTCCGAAAATACTTTAATGCACTTTCGGCTAAATCCAAAAAGAACTCAAGTCACGATGTGACATCTGAATATATGTCTTCAAAATTCGTGTCAAATAAGGATGAAACAGTGAAACTCTTCAAGAATCCAATTCTTGAAGCTCTCTCACATGTGCATCCGATGATGCCATTTGTTGTATATGTTCCAATCACGATTTCACTGATTGCAATTTCATGGCAAATGTCAAGCATTGCAATGATTGTCTTGTTCATTGCAGGCATTTTGTTTTGGACGCTCTTTGAATATGTTCTTCATCGTTTTGTGTTTCATTATGAACCAAAGACAGGATGGGGAAAAAGATTCCATTATTTCACTCATGGTATTCATCATGATTATCCAAAGGATTCAACAAGACTTGTGATGCCTTTGGGTGTGAGTCTTCCATTGGCAGGATTGCTATATCTCCCATTTTTCTTTTTTGCGAATCCATGGGGGAATGTCTTTTTTGCAGGTTTTCTTTTTGGATATATGATCTATGATGGAATGCATTTTGCGGTGCATCACATGCAATTTGCCGGAAGAATAGGTCGATATATGCAAGCCTATCACTTGAAACATCATTTCCATGATGATCATAAAAGCTTTGGAGTTTCCAGTCCATTGTGGGATAAAATATTCTCCACAATGCCTGAAGAAACCCATCAACAATGATAATAAGTTTTTCTTCACAATGCAGAAACAGGACTCCTATGCCTGTCACAAAAGAAACGCTACTCGAAATTGCAAAAGGGATTTGCCCTTCTGCAGAACTTCATGAACATCATGGAGAATATACATTGCTGGTGCCGTCAGAAGATCTCTTGGCGGTATGCACTGCTTTGAGAGATGATGAACGGTCATCATTCAATCAATTGATTGATGCAACAGTCATCGACAGAGCCACGCGCAGTGATCGCTTTGAAGTGGTGTATTTCCTTCTATCTTTGCCACTTGTATCACGCGTGCGAGTGAAGACCATCGTGCAAGAGAAGAAACCCATATGTCCATCTATGGTTGATGTTTGGGAATCAGCCAATTGGTATGAGCGTGAAGCATATGACATGTATGGCGTCATATTTGAAGGACATCCCGATCTCCGCCGTTTTTATATGCCGGAAGATTTTGTGGACCCCGAGACCGGTGAGCCATTATATCCATTGCGCAAGGATTTTCCTGTAATGGGAATTCCAGGTTCTACGCCACTACCTCCATTTCCAGAAAAAGGAATGAACAATTGATGCGATTGGTGTCACATCGTGCATTGCGACTTTGCGGCATGATGTTCATCATGATGCTGAGTGGATTGTCCGGATGCCTATTTGTCTGGGAAGAGGAAGAGTTCTATCCACCCATGTCATTGAGTCCGAAACCCGAGATTGAAATGTCACGGAATACATTGGAATCTAAGTCCGGTGACATGATTGCATTTATTCCCAAAGGTTGGACAATCCTTGAAAAAGACCTACATCCTTCATCGGATGTTTTTGCCATCATCGTGGATTCAACCTTGACTCTTGGGGCTGTCTTCTCTTCCATTGGTTCTATACCAAATATGCCGAAAGACAATAATGAGAGAGTGAATGAACTCATGAGATTTGCTATCGAAAGGCATAAACAAAGGTCATCCAATACAATTGTTCAAATTGGTAAAGGCAGATCACTTTCAATTGGTCGAAGAATATTCGGCATGCTCGAATTCGCCGGTGCTGATGGCCTACATACCAAAGCAGTGGTTTGGCAATCAAAAACAGGGAATCATTATGAATGTGCACTTGTTCCACTCGATCTTATGGGTTCACGCATTCCTGATGATTCTGTGAAATCTCGAATTTTGCGTTCCATCACTTCCATGATCATGTTCTGATATGCATACATTTTCACCCGATATCGAAGCATTGCTTTCTCATCTCGATCAGAGAGGCGGAGGACTGCGCAAGAAATCAGATATAGGACATATCTTTGAGTATGCTGCAGAGAAAGCAAATGCCGATTTGATCAATCGTCTGATTTTCTCTGGTAAGATTATTTGGTCAACCTATGGCGTATTGCGCAAAACCACCGAACAGACCGATGGATATGCTAATCTTGAAAGGGAATTCATGCAAGCAGTAAATGATGTACGCATTCTCATACATGAATTCACTTCGGAGTGGGAAGCAGAATATAGAAATCGTTTCGAAGAAACATATCTCGGGATGAATCAAGGTACGATCCGCAATATCGTTGACCTTGCACATGATCTCGCTGAAATCAAACATTTGCAACAAGATGCTCGCCATTCATCCGGGATTGGCGAAGTCAAGGACGAATCATAATCGTATGGAACAATTCAGAAATTTCTGCATCATCGCACATATAGATCACGGTAAATCAACTCTTGCTGATCGACTCCTTGAAAAAACAGGCAGAGTCACCAGTAGAGAGATGGTCATGAATCAAATTCTTGATGATAATCCGCTCGAACAAGAGCGTGGAATCACCATTAAGTTGCATGCCATCCAAATGGAATATGCCGCAAAGAATGGTAAAGCATATACACTCAATTTGATTGATACTCCCGGTCATGTGGACTTCTCCTATGAAGTTTCTCGATCGCTCGCCGCATGTGAAGGTGCATTATTGGTTGTGGATGCAACGCAAGGTGTTGAAGCCCAAACCATCAGTAATTTGTTTCTTGCCATCGAAGCCGGACTTGAAATCATTCCTGTCATCAATAAAATCGATTTGCCATCTGCTTCAACAACATTGGAATCAGTCAAGCAACAAATCATCGATTTGATCGGATGCAAGGAAGAAGACATGGTACTTGCCTCCGCAAAGGCGGGAATTGGCATTGAAGATATTTTGGAAGCCGTGGTTGATCGTATTCCACCACCAAAAGGCGATCCAAATAAACCACTGAGAGCTTTGATTTATGATTCCGTCTATGATGCCTATCGTGGTGTGATTGTCTATATCAGAGTATTCGATGGAACATTGAGAGAAAAAGACAAAATTCTCTTCATGGCGGGAAAACAAGTATATGAAGTGGATGAGGCCGGTGTTCTGTTCATGAAAAGACAAAGAACTGGTGTCCTTTCCGCCGGAGATGTGGGCTATATTACAGCCGCAATTCGTCGCCTACAGGATACAAAAGTGGGTGATACGATAACACTTGCTTCAAATCCCTGCACCGATATGATCGAGGGTTTCCGCGAGGTGAAACCAATGGTGTTCAGTGGTATTTATCCTGCTGATTCCGATGGATTTGAAGATCTGCGTGAAGCACTTGGAAAATTATCTCTCAATGATTCAGCAATTGTCTATGAGCCGGAATCTTCCGTTGCATTGGGATTTGGTTTCCGATGCGGATTCCTCGGACTTTTGCATATGGAAATCGTTCAGGAAAGACTCGAGCGCGAATTTGGACAAGTGATCGTGACAACTGTACCGAATGTGCGGTATAAAGTTGTCAAGACAAATAAAGAAGAATTGTGGGTTGATAATCCTGCGCAAATGCCACCAGTTGGAGCAATATCCGAGATTCAAGAACCATTCATCAAAGCACAAATCAT
>DBCJ01000037.1 GCA_002293005.1 Ignavibacteria bacterium UBA961
TTCAAGATGATTCTTTCTGATATCAGCCAATTTCTCAACCAATTTATGTGAATACATCAGTGCCGCGGGCATATATTCAGGTGTTTCTTTGCAGGCATAACCAAACATCATTCCTTGATCACCTGCTCCGCCTGTATCGACGCCTTGAGCAATATCACCTGATTGCTTATTGATGACATTGATCACCGCACATGAATCAGCATCAAATCTATATTCAGCTTTTGTATATCCGATTTCACGGATCACTTTTCTTACAAGTTTCGGTAAATCGATATATGTGTTGGTTGTGATTTCACCACCGACCACAATCATGCCTGTTGTTGCATAACATTCACAAGCAACTCTTCCGGTTGGATCTTCTGCCAGTACCGCATCGAGTACTGCATCGGAGACTTGATCACAAATTTTGTCGGGATGTCCTTCCGACACAGATTCAGATGTAAAAAGATATGCCATGTATTCAGAAAATAGTTGTGAATGAAAACTTAACTTCTATCAATCTCACTGGAGTCTCCGACATTCAGTCTAGAGAATTTACCTTTGACGATTGCATTATTGCCAATGATTGATTGTTCCAGCATTGAAGCCGTAACGGTAGCGCCATCACTAATGATCGAATCTTTCACGACACTGTCAACTACCTTGGCACCCGCCGCCACTGTGGTATAAGGACCAATGACTGATCTTTCCACATGTGCTTTTGATGAAATAAATGCCGGAGGAATAATGACAGTTCCATCAATTGGGTTTGGGGCTGACATTCCATCGAGCAAATATCTGTTCGTTGAGAGAAGTGTTTCGGGCTTCCCGCAATCATACCAGCCTTCAACGGGAAATGTTGTAAACTTTTCGCCGCGATCAATCATCATTTGTAAAGCATCCGTCAATTGATATTCATCACGAGTGCGAATATTTTTTTCGATCATTTCATTCAAACAATTAACAAGCAATGCCGGATTATTGATGAAATAGAGTCCTACCAGAGCAAGATTTGTTGTTGGATTTTCAGGCTTCTCAATCAATCTTGAGATAAAACCTTTTTCCATTTCAACAACGCCGAATCTTCTGGGATCTTCAACGCTTTTTACGCCGAGCGTGGAGAAACCGGAATTTGTGGCAAGACTGAGATCCACATCAAAAATGGTATCACCGAGAATGATAAGCAAAGGTTCATCACCCATGATATTTTCTCTGGCAATCCAAATGGAATGTCCCAGACCAAGTCTTTCTTCCTGATAAATGAAATTGACTTTAAGTGTATGATGTTTGCGAACATATTCTTCAACAAGATCACCCATATAACCGACGATGATTGTTGCTTCATCTATTTCATGAGCTTGAAGTGCATCTAAGATATGGCCAAGAATAGGTTTGCCTGCGACATTCAGCAATACTTTTGGTAAAGTATATGTGTGAGGTCTGAGTCTTGTTCCCACTCCTGCAACAGGGATGATCGCTTTCATGGTTTTGCTTTATCCTCTTAATGATCTTGCAAACCGCGCCCACTTTTTTTGAGGCGTTCGGAATTTGTCAATTCAAGCACCACTGCATCAAGCACGCCATTGATGAAGACATTGCTCTTGTCAGTGGAATATCCTTTTGCCAATTCAATGATTTCATTGATTGTTACTTTCGTTGGAATCTGCGCATAGTGAATCAATTCGGCAATTGCCATGCGTAGGAGAATGCGATCGATCAATGCGATGCGATCAAGCTCCCAATTTTGCGCAAATCGTTCAATGAGTCCATCGGAATATTCCAATTCTTCAAGCGTAAATGAGGTTAATTCACGAATGAAAATCAACTCATCATCGCCCCAATTGATGCGCGTATCGGATTCAAGTTCCATGATTTCATCGGGAGTGAGCAATTTCTTTGGCTCAGTTTCCTGATCATTATAATTGAAATCACGATTGACGATATGAGGAAATACATCTTCCCATGCAATATCATCATTGGAACAAGCCACCAGTAATTGCATGACTTTTTCACGAGCTTTTCTTCTTGTTCCGACTATTTGTCGGTCATTGCTTAAAGGAAAAGAAGCAGAATCTTCACTTTTGATGGCCATTATGAACCGGGAGAAGATTGTGAACGATTGATGACTGTTTTACCGGAATATGTTCTGTGCACATGTGCAACAGATGCAATGCGCTCTTCAGCCAATGCATTTGATGCTTCCACAGTGAGGATATTTCTTTCTTCTGACATCACATAAATGCGGAGAAGAGTATCATAGATACCTTCATTTTTGCGGAGTACGGATTCTTTATTGTAACCGTCCACTTCACTCGCTACATTCATCAAACCACCTGCATTGATCACATAATCAGGAGCATAGAGAATTCCTCGTTCTTTCAACATCGCTCCATGCTTCTTTTCATCTGCCAATTGATTATTTGCTCCACCGGCAATCAAAGCGCATTTCAATTGAGGAATTGAATCATCATTCAAAATTGCTCCAAGCGCATTTGGTGAAAGGATATCACATTCCACGCTGAGGATAGAATCGGGTTCAACATACATTGCACCGGTTCTATCGGCCAATGCCAAAGCTTTTTCTTTGAAAATATCGGTAACTAATACTTTTGCGCCATCTTTCACCAGATGTTC
>DBCJ01000006.1:0-4880 GCA_002293005.1 Ignavibacteria bacterium UBA961
ACATCATGGGAAATGACAGCCACTCGACATAATGACGATACGGAATGTTTCATTGTAATGGTCTCTTTGTAGAAGGAATCACACGAAATACGGTAAATCCATGAAGATCACTTATGGGTTCAAGTCTGGGATCTTTTCGTAATTCCATTGCTCTTTTCACTTTTGCCATAAAAAATACGGGCTTTTTCGATGCGCCATTCATCAAATCTTCATCGGTTGGCTTATTATAATTCGGAAAATCTCTTGGTGGCAATTTTCCTGAATAGAAGAGATGAGCATAGCTCTTATATGCAGTTGGATAAATCAATACATCCTGAGATTTCTTTGATTCATAGAATGCAATCGGGGATCCTTGGGTATAACCTTCAATCTTTGGAGCTATGATTGGAAGAAATGTCATGAGGGCAAAGATCGTTGAAATTCCCAAAATCATCATTCCTTTTTCAAAGCTCTTTTGAGAATACAAAACATATACTCCGAAGCCGGCTATGATCATATACATGATGCCAATTCCAACTTCATAACCATGCCATATAATAGGCGCTCCGAGATTCAGCTTTGCAAATTCATCTCGTATGTTCGGGAGAATTGCTTGGAGATTCAGTCCGATGATCGGTACAATCAAGAGTAGAATAGTCCAGAGAAAAATCCCAAAACCAAGGGCAGACAATAGTCTCTTAGAGATTGTTTGTTTTTGTAGAATATCTCTTATGGACAATGCAGAGATATAGGTCAATGGTAGATAACAAAGCGAGGAATAATGAACAATTTTTGTTTTGACAATCGAGAACAAAATCAAGGTCACCCAAAAGAGAATCAACATCACTCTATCATGCATTGGCTTTTCTGCTCGATCAAAGAGTGATCTAAACGCAAATAAAGAGGCAGGAAAACATCCAATCAACAGAATCAAAGCATGATAATAGAATGGGCCGGAATGTCCTGCATCACCGGTTGAGAATAATCTGATTTGATATTGAATGAATTCTTCTATGAACCATGTGCCATTACGCAGAATTTCTATTCCAAACCAAAGAGAAGCAGTCAAAGCTGTGACAAAGGACATTTTTACAAGCCAAAGAAATCGACTTGCCAATTGGATGTCGCTTTTTTTATACACATCCAAAATGAGCAATATTCCAAGTGTCATCATTACAAGTAGATAAGCCACCGGACCTTTGGTCAATACTGCAATTCCTATGAAAAAACCACTTGACATTGCAGACAAGGTTACTCGGTGTTTGAATTTTGGAAGCATCGGAATTATTATTCCGAGCATGATAAAGAGATTAAACCAAGGATCAATGATGCCGGACTTAAAATAGAAATGTGGTAAGAAAGAACCGACATACATGAGTGTCCACAGAAGTCCTGTCAATCGATCATGCAATGATCTGCCTATGATGAACAATAGAGGTAATGTCAGTGCACCACATACAGCATTTGGGAATCTAGCGGCAAATTCATTCATGCCGAATACTTTCATGGACAATGCTTGCATCCACAAAAAAAGAGGTGGTTTTTCCCAAAAAGGTTGATAGTCGATATGCACCCTCAAGTATTCTCCTGTGAGTACCATTTCTCTTGCTGCTTCGGCAAAGTTGATTTCATCCCAATCAAAAAGATGCACCGCACCAAGGAAGGGAACAAAAATGAGAAGTCCTATCACAAACAAGAGTAGTGGAATATATTGATCGATCAATCGCCTATTGTTATCGAGCATATTGTGGACCCTTTATTCGGTACTCTTCGATGATTTCAGTCAATCCTGAAAATACATCTATGGAATATTTCCAACCGAGTTCATGTGCCCGACTTACATCCATGACTTTTCTTGGCGTACCATCAGGTTTTGTGGAATCAAATACAATATTACCTGTATATCCAACAATCTTTGCAATAGCATGCGCCATATCATAAATGGTTTGATCTTCACCGGTTCCGATATTTATGCAATCATCATGTTCATTTGCATCAATATGCTCCAGAAAAAAGAGAATGGCATCAGCCAAATCTCGTGCATGCAAGAATTCTCTGCGAGCTTTACCCGTCCCCCACAATGTCAGCGTATTGTCAATTATTCCGATCGATTCCAACTGTTTAATGATGTCTTCATCATGTTCCATTGACCAATTCTTGGGAGCACCTATCATTAAATCCTTCTTGATCAAATCGAGTCTTCCATCACTCAAATACTTGGCAAGAAAACATTTTCTAATGATTGCTGGAATCACATGTGAGTGTTCAAGATGATAATTGTCTTGACTTCCAAAAAGATTGGTCGGCATGAGAGAAAGGAAATTCGATCCATATTGCTTATGATAAGCAGAGCAGAGTTTAATCGCAGCTATCTTTGCAATTGCATATGGTTCATTCGTTGGTTCAAGAATTCCGGTGAGGAGAGAAGTTTCTTTGATCGGTTGCTCGGCAAATTTCGGATAAATACATGAAGATCCGAGATTAATCAGCTTTTGAACTGCATGCAGATGCGATGCATGAATCACATTCATTGCTATGGCAATATTCTCATGGATGAATTCAGCTGGATATGTGGCATTTGCAAAGATACCACCAACTTTAGCGGCGGCAAGAATCACATATTCAGGTTTTTCTTCTTCAAAAAAACGCAGTACATCCTCTTGCTTTGTCAAATCCAATTTTTGCTTTGTTCTCGTGATAAGATGCACATAACCTTGTTCATGCAATGCATTCATGATTGCATTTCCGACCAATCCTCTATGACCGGCCACATAGATTCGTGCATCCTTCGGAATGCTCATCGCTTGACTTTCAAAGAAAATGACTGAAAGAATTTTTTGGCTTCAGGACTATCCGGACCAGACTTCACAGAAGTTTGATAGAGCAATTGATATACTCTTGGAGCATTGATGATATTTTCACATCTGAAATATACTGTCTTGTCACCTTCCCCTTTCACGGTAAAATACGATATGCGAGAATGATATAACCCTTCTCTCACCATCTTCACTTTTCTTTGAACTGTTCCACCAAGATTTGCAATCAATTGTGCTTGCAATGTATCTAGAAGGATTTTACTATTCTGAGCAAGATTATCATCTTTCTCCGCAACTTTCTTCATGTCCAATTCATAGTATGCTATCATCGAAGCACTATTCACTGAATTGGTGGTATATGCATAGAATTGAGTTTGACCAAATGCAGTTGAAATAAGAGATGTGTCTCCTTTCACTTGACCATGAGTTCCGGGAAATGCGATTGTAAAATGGCCTTCTTCATGAAAAAACTTCTTTGCGGGTTTTATAACTTGCACAGTCTTTTTCTTGGATGCTT
Source organism: Ignavibacteria bacterium UBA961 (assembly GCA_002293005.1). Lineage (GTDB taxonomy): Bacteria > Bacteroidota > Ignavibacteria > Kapaibacteriales > UBA961 > UBA961. Next base: position 3,313 of record DBCJ01000006.1, read on the forward strand.
TGCGTTTCTTGCGAGCTTGTGCATCTATCGGATTTGATAAGAGAAGAATAAGTCCGACAATGAAAATCATCGATCGAAAAAACATGGTATAACTCCAAAATTTATTGCTGCAAAGATACGAATTCACGATGCATTTTGTCCATCTGAGGGCATTTCACGCAATACTTCAAAAAGTCTATTTCCTTGCTGACTTGTCAATATCTGTTCTTTGACCAATAATTCTATTCCTGCTTTGCACATCGAACAATACAAATCATCCATGCCTGGAATGGACTGAATTGCTTTTCTATTTGCAAGAATTGTTATTTCATCCATTCGAATGAGAGGTCCTGTCAATCCGGAAATGATGGATTCTTGTTTATTCAAAGCAACATGTGCTCTTTCTAACACGGTGGATTGTATCTTGGGTAAGAATAATGAAGGTGGAATATTGGCTTTTTGGGCCAATTCAGATGAGTATGCAGTGAGAATCGTCAAAAAATTAGCTGATATAACGGCAGTTGCATGATATAATGCTTTGAGTTCAATGGTATGTTCATCAAGAAAGAATGGTATTCCATTCAATTCCGATATAAAATCGGTGATTGCTTCTTTTTGCTCTTCTTCACATTCAATTCCCCATGGAGTTCCTTGAAGATCTACATGAGTTTTCACACTTTGGAATGGATGCATCGCAATGCCCTTGAGCATTGGATTTTTTTCATTCAGAATATCTTTCCTCAATGCTCCTGAACAATGAATGAGAGTGCAAGTATCTCCACCACTGAAAATGCGGTGGATCTCATGAACAATACCTTGTATTTCCTTATCAGGAATTGCCAAAATGATTGCATCCTGATCATGTGAAATCTCTGCAATATCTTTGAGTATAGGTACTTTCAAATATCGGGCAGATTCATGTTTTGCTTCATCACGAATCATGAGCCAAGACAGATGACCGGAGCTTTTCAAAGCTTCAGCCAATGATCTTCCAAGCGATCCAAAACCTATGATGCCGATTGCATTCATTCTTTGATGATTGAATATGAATCTTTTGTATCCTTGATCACAAATCCCAAAGATGATATTTGCTTTCTCAATTCGTCCGCCAATGCAAAATCTTTGGATGCTTTTGCATTCCAACGATCTTCGGCAAGTTTCACCACTTCTTCCGGTATTGTTTCTTCGGGTTTAGGCGCAATCGTCCAAACTCCGACAATATCATTGATATCATTTATGAGTTCAAGGAAAGATGGTCTATCACGATTCGAAAGCGCATGCGCCGGAGTATTTTTCATGAATGTGAATAAGGCTTCAATTGCTTTCGGCATATGCAAATCATCACATAATGCACCAAAGAACTCTTGCTTCAAACGATGTAATTCTTCGGCATGATGATCATGTCCAACATTGCCTTCAAAACATGCATAAATATATTCCTGAACTCTCTTTCTGGCTTTGGAAGCGGATTCCACACCAAATTCCGTGAAATTGAACACAGAACCATAATGGGCATTGACCATTGAGAAACGAATGTCCAATGGGTCCATGCCTTTATTGAGTAAATCTTGCAGAGTATAAAAATTACC
>DBCJ01000006.1:4971-32133 GCA_002293005.1 Ignavibacteria bacterium UBA961
GTTTCACAACCATATCCGGCTTTGCTTTGGGCGATTTCATCTTCATGATGCGGGAAACGAAGATCAACACCACCGGTGTGAATATCGAGTGGCAGTCCAAGCAATTTTTGTCCCATCGCGGAACATTCTATATGCCAGCCGGGTCTTCCTTTTAGATTTTTTCCATCAAAAGTAAAATCCCAATACGGCTCATTGTCTTTGACTGCTTTCCACAATACAAAATCACTTACTTGCTCGCGTGAATATTCATCGGCATCGATGCGTACTCCGGCCTTGAAATTCTCCACATCTATGGCGAAAAGTCTGCCATATTCCTCATTCTCACGCCATTTTGCAACATTGAAATAGATACTGCCTTCCACTTCATATGCAAATCCATGGGAATGTATCGAGAGAATCAGATTCTGCATCTCTTCGATATAATCCGTAGCTCTCGGCATTGCTGAGAAATCCTTTTGCTTGATGCCAATAAGCTCCAAATCTCTTTTGAATGCTTTTTCATAATAGAGAGTCAATAATCGAACATTCTCTTTTGGATCTGTGGTTTGCTCACCAAACTCCATATTCCATTTTGGACTTCCAATTGCACTATCTCTGATTGTTTTATCATCGATATCAGTGATATTCATCACCCATTTCACTCGATATCCACAGATGATGCGAAGCGATCTTTGCAGTATGTCCGGAAATAAGAATGAACGCAAATTGCCGATATGAGCATGATCATAGACAGTCGGACCGCAAGAATACATATGCGCTTCACGATCATGAAGCGGAGTGAATTCCTGTACGGATTTTGTGAGCGTATTATAGAGGGAAAGTTTCATGGCGACAAAAAAGGCCGGATGAACCGGCCTGTAAAAAATCAGGGGACAATTCTGTAAATCATTCTTGGGAATGGAATCACTTCGCGAATATGCTCCGCACCGGAAATCCATTTGACGGTTCTTTCAACTCCGAGTCCAAAACCGGCATGTGGTACTGAACCATATTTTCGTAAATCAAGGAACCATTCGAATTCTTCTCTTGGCAATTGCTCATGTTCAATGCGAGAAAGCAAAGCATCGAAATCATCTTCGCGCTGACTTCCTCCGATGATTTCACCTGCACCCTCAGGAGCCAGCATGTCCATCGCCAAAGCAACAGTCGGCTGATCCGGATCGCGCTTCATATAAAATGCCTTCACTTCTGCAGGATATCTATGGATGATGCATGGTTTGTCAAATTGCTGCATGATTGCTTCTTCCTGAGGAGCACCAAAATCTTCACCCCAGGGGAAATCAATTTGAATCTCAGATCCATCCGACTGCTTTTTGTTCAATTTCACATCATTTTTATTCAACCATTCAACCGCTTCAGAATAACTCATGCGATAAAAAGGTCTGCGTATGGCTTCGAGCTTCGAAACATCACGACCCATAACAGCCAATTCTTTTTGACATGTTTTGAGAACATATTGAACGATATATTCAACCAAATCCTCTGCTAGATCCATATCATCATTGAGATCAAAAAAGGCCATTTCGGGTTCAACCATCCAAAACTCTGTCAAATGGCGTCTTGTTTTTGATTTTTCAGCACGGAAAGTCGGACCAAATGTATAGACTCTTCCAAGCGCCATCGCACTTGCTTCTGCATATAGTTGACCTGACTGAGACAAATATGCTTTTCCCAAATCGAAGTATTTGGTTTCAAACAAAGTGGATGTTCCCTCGCATGCATTTGGGGTCAAGATTGGCGAATCCATGAGTTTAAAGCCATTACCATCGAAGAAATCACGAATCGCCTTGATCACTGCAGCACGAATGCGCATGATGGCATGCTGGCGCGTGCTTCTCAGCCATAAATGTCGATGCTGCATGAGGAATTCCGTTCCATGTTCTTTTGGAGTGATGGGATATTCCTTCGCTATTTGCCATATTTTCAGACCCACAATATCAACTTCCACTCCACCTGGTGCTCTGGATTCAGCTCTTACGGTACCGGTGATGGAAACAGAGCTTTCTTGTGTAAGAGATTTTGCTTGTTCAAACAATTCATCGCCGATGGATGGTCTAAATGCTACGCATTGAACAATGCCTGAACCATCACGCAATTTCACAAAACATAATTTCCCTTTGTCTGTTCTATCGGATACCCAGCCATTGAGAGTGACTTCTTTTCCGATATGATCTCCAAGATTCTCGATTGTGATATAGGAATGATAAAGCGACATGATGCTTCCGGATACGATCTAATTGAAACAAGTATTTGATTTTTTATCATGCAAAAAAACAAAAAAAACGCGAGAAATCCGCATCAGGAGTCATTTTTCGCCATATTTTCATATAACCACAACTTTTGATATTCACCATTGGGATCATACATATCGGCCTGTCTTTTTGTATTGAAGACTCTATCCTGTCTTGGATCATTCCCCACACCTGCGATATACATCCAATTACCCCAATTACTAGCTACATCATAATCAATGAGTCTGGATTCAAACCATGCTGCTCCGATTCTCCAATCCTGGTTCAAATCATGGACCAAATAACTTGCAACATTTTGCCTTCCACGATTGGACATGAATCCTGTCAGATATAATTCTTTCATGTTTGCATTAACAAAGGCATCTTGAGTCTCTCCAAATCTCCATGAATCAAAGACTTCCTGATTCCATGAAGAAGTTTTCTTTAATCCTCTGATGCCACCCAGCAGGAAAAAATCAATCCCGTGCTTTTTCAATGTCCATTGAAAAAACTCACGCCATAACAATTCAAATTTCATCCAATAGGTGGAATCATTAGCTCCGAATTCCTGCTCATAATCATTCACAGTTTTGAGAATGTTTTTTGCAGACAAACTACCCAATGCAAGCCATGGAGAAAATTTTGAAGAATATGCTTCACCGATCAATCCATTTCTGGTTTCTTTATAAGTCGCTATACCATGCATTCCATATGTATATTCATGTAGCCGCTTTACACCCTCATCTTCCCCACCAATGGCTCTAACGGCTGAATTCGGGTGAATGGATATATGTTTTGCATATGGACCATGCCATAAGTTTTCTAGATCATTAGCATCAAATGACTTTGGCAAATTGGGTAATGAATGTTCTGCCAAGACACACTGATTCAATCCAATGTGTTTTTCTATTCCTTTTCTGAAATCCGTGAATACGGATGGTAATCTATCCAGATTCCAAGGCAATTCAGACTCTGTGAACATTGTTCTGCTTTCAAATTCAATGACTGGTATGGAAATACTACTCCTCACATTGGATAATACCTGTAATTCCTCATGAGCAATTTCCTTTTCAGTATGAATCGCATGAACATTGAATTGTTTGGCCAATATAGGGAGGAGTTCTTCAGGCTTGCCTTCAAGAATCAATAAATCACTATTCAGTGATTGAAGTTTTTCCTTAAGTGCCAGAACACTCTGCTCCAGAAAAGCCAATCGATGATTGCTCATTTTGGAGAATCCGTATTTGAGCTTCACACTATGCCTTGGATCGAAAATATAGACAGGCAATAGGCAATCTTGGGGATTAATGCAGGCAAATCCGGGCATATCGTGGATGCGCAGATCTTGTTTGAACCAGTGGAGTATTGTTTTCATGAAACCCAAGAACAATAACCATGAACAATTCGTGCCTTTACTAATTATTATCTCAGGCATAAATGTGGAAGATTTCATGTTTATTGCTTGGCTAAAAAATTGTAATTTGACCACGATTATAGCCAAAACACGAAATTCGCGCCTTAAGAATTGTTTTGTTTTGTGCATATCTCCTTGGAGATCAACCTTTTATCAGTATTGAACAAACTGAGACCCGTACTTGGAGCATGAGATTATGCCTCAGATCATCATTGATGGACAGAGAATAGAAGCGGCCGCAGGAGCCACAATCATTGAAGCTGCATTGCTTGCCGAAAAGACTATACCTCATTTTTGTTGGCATCCGGGCTTAAGTGTTGCCGGAAACTGCAGAATGTGTTTGGTCAATGTCGGATTCCCCAAAAAGAGTCCTGATGGCCAGCCGGAGATAGATTCGGATGGTAATGTTGCCATTCAATGGGGTCCGAAACTCAGCATTGCATGCGCAACTCCTGTTGCTGATGGCATGGTGATTGACACTGAAGGCCAAAGAACCGAGCATGCACAGCATGCAATCATGGAGTTCTTGCTCATCAATCATCCATTGGATTGTCCCATTTGCGATGAAGCAGGTCAATGCAAGTTGCAGGAATATGCTTTCATGCATTCCAATGGAAAATCCAGATTCATTGAACAAAAAAACCATAAAGATAAGCGCGTTCCTTTGGGACCCAATGTATTGTTCGACGGCGAGCGTTGCATTTCCTGCTCCCGTTGCATTCGCTTTGCCGATGAAATTGCCAAGCAACCCGCACTTACTTTCGTACAACGCGGTGACCATGTCACCATTCAAACATTCCCCGGTATGGAATTCGATAGTCCATATTCAATGAATGTGATTGACATTTGTCCGGTAGGTGCCTTGACTAGCATTGACTTCCGCTTCCATTCACGCGTATGGGAAATGAGTTTCACGAATTCAGTCTGTCCCGGTTGCGCGAGAGGTTGCAATGTGAAATTGGGTATTCGTGACAATGAACTTCAGCGCATAGAGCCAAGAACCAATATGCATGTCAATGAATATTGGATGTGTGATGCCGGAAGACTTGAACAATATCCTTATGTGAATGACAATCGTATTATTGAGCCCTCAATAAAGGGTAAATCTAGTGATTGGAAATCTGCCTTGGAGTCATGTGCCGATATTCTGAAAGCATATAAGCCATCAGAAATCATGATTATTGGCTCAGCTCGCGGAACCAATGAAGACATTCATGCCACCGTGAAGTTCGCCCGTGAGACTGTCAAAACTCACAATATCGACTTCCTTGAACATCGTGACCCAATATTTGCTGATGAATTCTTGCGTCTTGCAGATCGCACTCCGAATCATGCCGGCGCCATTGCATTGGGCTTGAGACCACAAGATCATGGTGTGAATGCAGATAATCTTGCACAGCGTATTGCAAAACATCAAGTGAAAGTGATTATTGCAGTTCAAGAAGATATTGTTGGACACCCTGAATTCGGAGCGAATGCCTCCTCGGTTGAGCATATCATTGCCATAGCGAGCAATCATAATGCGACCACACAGAATGCATCGATTGTTCTTCCCGCTTCAACATATGCTGAGGTGGAAGGAACATTCACAAATATTGATCGCCGAGTTCAACTCATTGAGCCTGCGGTGACCACAAAAGAGAATGAGCGTCACATGGGAATGAAGATGAGTCGTTGGGACAAATTAGGTGCTTTCAATGATCGTTGGACCCAAGGCGAAAGACGCAATTCCCGTCCGACATGGAAGATTTTGACAGGAATTTCAGAGGCATGTGGTCATGCCATGAAGTTCACTTCTGCAGAAGATGTATTCAATGATATCGCATTGCATAATCAGCATTTCAAAGGCATGAATTATGCATCACTCGAAGAAAATCAAGGTTTGAGATTGGATAAAGCTTCTGAAAAAGAAGCCAAAGCTGTGATTTATGTATCGCATGTTTTGAAACCCCAAGTGTAATGTTGCACTCATTTACTTACAGGTAATAGATGGATGCCATCCCTGTCGGCGCATTAATAATTGGCGCCAAGCTTTTCATCATAGTCAATGCACTGCTTGTCATAGCAGCATATCTTGTGTATTTCGAACGCAAGATTTCCGCTTGGATGCAAAATCGTATTGGTCCAAATCGCGTAGGCCCACTCGGTTTATTTCAATCATTTGCCGATGTGTTCAAGCTTTGGACAAAGGAAGACATTGTTCCCGCAATGGTTGACAAACGATATCATCTCATTGCACCACTAATTTCGATGACTGTTGCAATGGCAGCTTATGCTGTGATTCCATTTGGTGAATATTATGTGAATGGCGCAAATATCATGGCCGTTGCACCGGGCATTGATATTGGCATTTTGTATATTCTTGCGATGTCATCAATCGGTGTATATGGTATCACCCTTGCCGGTTGGTCTTCCAATAACAAGTATTCTTTGCTTGGTGGACTTCGTTCAGCGGCTCAGATGATTTCTTATGAATTATCCATGGGTCTTGCACTTATCGGTGCCTTGATGATTTCTGGTTCACTTGATTTAGTTGAAATCGTAAAGGCGCAATCAGGTGGAAAATGGAATGTAATTTTTCAACCACTTGGCTTTTTGATTTTCTTGGTTGCGGCATTTGCTGAAACCAATCGTGCCCCTTTCGATTTGCCTGAAGCAGAACCTGAACTTGTTGGTGGTTATCATACAGAATATAGTGGTATGAAATTCGGCCTTTTCTATCTTGCTGAATATGTGAACATGTTTACAGCTTCTTGCTTGATGGCACTCATTTATTTGGGTGGATGGGATGTCCCATTCTTATACGAACAATTGGCCGGTATAGGAATAGCACAAGGAAATCCACTATTGGGATTGATTCAATTTAGCGTCTTCTTTGCAAAAGTTGTCCCGATGCTCTTTTTGTTCTATTGGGTTCGCTGGTCACTTCCCCGTTTCAGATATGATCAATTGATGAATCTTGGATGGAAAATCATGTTGCCTTTGGCATTGGCCAATATATTATTGACAGGAACAGGCATCATGCTTCTCAAGCATTTTGGAATCATGTAATCACAATGTCAAATCGGAAAAATCCATGAACATACAACATAATATAGAATCAGAAAGAATGACATTTTGGGAGAGAATTTATCTTCCTGAAATCGGCAGAGGTTTGGCATTGACTTTCAAGCAAATGTTCCAACCCACATTCACAAGACAGTATCCTGAAGAAAAATGGATTCCCACAGGTTCATATCGTGGCCGTCCTGTGCTTGTTTTGGAAGAAGAAGGTGAACGCTGTGTGGCTTGCGGACTTTGCTCAAGAGTATGTCCAGCACTTGCAATTGAGGTAAGAGCTGCTGAAACTGATAAAGTGAAAGAGCGTTATCCTGAAAAATTTGAGATCAATATGCTCAGATGCATTTATTGCGGATTCTGCGAAGAAGTATGTCCTGAAGAAGCAATCATCATGAGCAAAGATTATGAATTGGTGTTTACTAATCCTCAGGATGCAATCCTTGGGAAAGACAAGTTGCTCATTCCGATAGCACAATTGCAAGATCGCTTGGAGTTCTTGCGCCAATACAGATAATCATATCAGAATTTGTCTAGAGCAAGCCCCATATAAATTGGCTTGCTCTTTTCATTTTTATCGAAACTTTCTACAGTCATATAGCGTAATTGCCCCATTCATAATTTCAGTTAGTGATTTCCATCATGGATAATGACTTAATGATTTTCTCTCATGAAAATCTTCTTCAGCAAGCGCAAGAATCTGAATTGCAACTCGGATATCATATTCTCAATTTTTATGTTGATGCTCCGGGAGTTCCTGCGAAGCGCATCACAGACTCCATTGAATCTTTTTATCTCTCCCCTTCTGGCGGAACATTGCGTGATAGCTCCATGAATATCGTGATGTATAGCGCCAAGTATGACAAATACAAAGGGTATGGAAAAGCATAATCGACTATTTATTCATGTTTCATTATACAATGAGTTCTATGAAAAACTCTAAGCGTATCATGTGGGCTTTGCCGATCATGTTTGCCATCAGCATCATAATCATGAATGCAATGCAAGCACATGCACAAATCAACCCCATCACATTCGAAGAATACACATTGCCAAATGGTTTGCATGTGATTCTTCACAAAGACATTTCTGCACCAAATGTGGCCGTATTGGTCCATTATCGAGTTGGCGCCAGAGATGAGGATCCACAAAGAACAGGATTTGCACACTTTTTCGAACATCTCATGTTCGAAGCAACCGATCACTATAAGCGTGCTTCATTGGATAAATTCATTCAAGGAGCCGGTGGTGAATTGAATGCATATACATCATTTGATGAAACTGTGTATCACTTCGAAGTTCCAAGCAATGAGATTCGCCTTCCGCTTTGGATCGAGGCATCTCGTATGCGTACACTCCATGTGGATTCCATCGGTGTGGAAACTCAACGCGGAGTCGTGAAAGAAGAGCGCAAGAATCGTTATGACAATTCACCCTATGGCGATTGGTTTGAGCGCACTGCCGGCAAATTGTTCAATGGCGGTTTATATAGCTGGACTCCGATTGGAACCGCGCAGCACATAGACAATGCCAGCATTGATGAATTCAAGCAATTCTATAATAATTTCTATCAGCCGAATAATGCAACATTGGTTATTTCCGGTGATATAGACTTGAAACAAGTAAAGGGATTTGTGAAAGAATATTTTGCAATTATTCCCAAAGGAACTGCTCCGAAAAGATCAAATGTCGTCATGAAAGACATGAATCCAGGCATCGTTCGCGAGACAATCGATGATCCAAAAGCACAATTGCCTGCAGTGTTCATGGGTTATCGCGGACCCAAAATCGGCGAAAAAGATGCATATGCTATGTCAATGCTTATGGACATTGTTCGTTCCGGCGAAAGTTCACGCTTATATCAACGCTTGGTTGACAAAGATCAAATTGCAGTTCAAGCAAGTGGTGGAGCACAGAATTTGCAACATTCCGGCATGATGTTCATGCTCGGCGTTGTTTCCCCTGGAAACACTGTTGATGAAGTCATCAAAGCAGTTGATGAAGAAATTGAGAAAGTAAAAAATGAAGGTGTGACCGATGAAGAGTTTACCAAGGCAAAGAATATTGCTGAAGTGAGATTCATTGAGGGTAAGAAGAATGTACTTGAAAAAGCCCGTTCACTAGCAAAATATCATACCTATTTCGGTAAAGCATCCATGATCAACACAGAGATCAAAGATTTCATGTCGATCAAGAAAGAAGATCTTCAGCGTGTGGCCAAGAAATATTTCACGCAAGATTCAAGAACTATTCTTCAATATATGCCCAAGCAGAAATAATCATCTTCATTTTGATCACATATATTTAAAATATCATGAAACAGTATATCATTCTTTTCTCAATGTTCTTGGCCTTGCATTCGGCATTTGGTCAAGGACTTAAATTAGGCGATAAACCCGGACCCCTTCCCGCAAAGGAATTCGCCTTCCCAAAATACACTGAATTATTCCTATCAAATGGACTAAAGGTCTTTGTCATTGAAGATCATGAACAACCAACTGTGGCTTTAAAACTACAAATTCGCGGTGGCGAAGTTTCGGAATCTATTCCAGGAACAGCAGCAGTTGTAGCAGAAATGCTCACTAAAGGTGCAGGCAAAAGAGATGCTTTGACAATTGCAAAAGAATTGGACGGTGTCGGCGCTGGTGTAAGTGCATCATCATCCGGTGATATCACCAATGTCACAGGCGAAAGCATACTAAAACATATGCCTATCATGCTTGAGATTTTCTCTGATGTATTGCGTTCAGCAAATTTCCCTGAAGATGAACTTGCAAAACTCAAAAAACAAAAGATTTCTGAAGTGAAGCTAGAAAAAGCAAATGGCAATGCCATGCTTCAAGTAATGTCCAGAAAGATTGCTTATGGCGCAAATCATCCTTCTGCAAGACATAAATCGGAAGCCTCATACAATGCAATCACGATTGATGAAATCAAGAAATTCTATTCTTCATACTATCGTCCAAACAATGCGACTCTCGCAGTTGTTGGCGATGTGAAACCTGAAGAAATCAAGCCAATTCTTGAGAAAGCACTTGGCGCATGGACCCCCGGTGATGTGAATGAATTCCGTACACCAAAAGCCGAACCAATGCCACAAGGTGTATACTTTATCGCTCGTCCTAGTTCTGTACAATCTGCCACTGCATTGACAGCAAACTCGGTTCCAAATAATCATCCGGAATTTGAAAAATTGAGACTGGGTGCGAATCTTATGGGTGCAGGTTTCTCCGGTCGATTATTCCGCACATTGAGAGAGACATATTCCTATACATATACACCATATGCCTATCTCACAAGTGGTAGAGAGGTCAATCGTTATATCTGCGGAGCCGATGTTCGTAACTCAGTTACAGACTCAGCAATCAAAGTGATGCAGTCAGAAATGACAAAAATCACTACTGAACTAGCACCAAATGATGAATTGGATTTGATCAAGCGTTTCGTCGTTGGACAATTCAAAATGAACTTTGAGAATTCTGATTTTGTGGCAGGATTACTACTCAATGCCGACTATAATAATCAGCCGATATCTTATGTAAAGGAATTCCCGAATCGCTTTACAGCCATCACATCTGAGCAAATGAAGAGTGCCATGAGCAAACATTTGTCCAAATTATCCATTGTTGTTGTGGGTAGTCCTGATGTTTTGGAAACACTCAAACAATTTGGCCCTGTCTATGAATACACCACTGATTTTGAAGTCAAGAAAACCGAATTGAAAAAAGTTGACATGACTCCACAAGAATTGATGGAGAAACATCGTAAGGCATTGGGTGGAATGGAGAACATTTCCAAAATCTCAACACTAATCACAACCGGTACAGCTTCATTTGACATGAATGGTCAGCAAATGCAAGGCACACTGCTTCGCAAACAGAAAGCACCCGGCAAAGAAGTAACCATCATGGATTTCAAAATGTTCAAGCAGACAATGATGACAGATGGAAATCAAGCATGGAGAATGATGGGTCCTCAAGTTCAGGAAGTTACAGAAGCTGATGAAAAGCAAGGTATGCTGAATAATGCACATATTGTTGAATCGGCTCGCATGTTGGAGCTTGGCAAAACATTGACCATCAAAGGTCAGGAAGGAAATGCAATCCTTGTTGAATCAAAGGATGCATCCGGCGAAATTGAAACTTTATATTTTGACGCTAACACTTTCTTGATCACTACCATGAAATCCGTAGCGAAAGGCCCTCAAGGAGATGTCGAAGTCACGCAATCATATGCTAATTACACAGATGTGGGTGGCGTAAAATTCCCCAGCAAACTCATCCTTGAGCAAGGTCAGATTGTCATTACGATGGATGGATTGAAATATCAAATCAATCAAGAAGTCAAAGACTCGGAATTCAAACCTGAATAAATCAAAAAAAATCCCCGCTGAAAAAATCTCGGCGGGGATTTTTTTTTACAATAAGCCTTTCAACTTTTCTACTATTTTTCTGTGAGTAAGGTCATAATGCACGGGAGTGAGTGAAACCCAACCATTTCTCACTGCCCCATCATCTGTTTCAATATCTGCTTCTTCAGGCACGCGATAAGTTCCAACAATCCAATGATATTCCCTACCCATTGGATCCTTCCTTGAATCATAGCTATCATCCCAATATGAATTACTTAATCTTGTAATTCTCATTCCCTTTATGTCTTCTTTGGGTATGGCAGGTACATTCATGTTAAGAATAGTATCGATCGGAATATCCCAATTCAACATGTTTCCTGCAACCTTTGCGGCATATTCAGCGGCAGTTGACATATCTGCTTCTAGCGAAAAAGATGTCAATGATACTGCCAAGGCAGGAATTCCAATCATCATGGCTTCTGTTGCAGCCGATACTGTTCCTGAGTACATTACATTCACTGCATTATTCGCACCATGATTGATGCCTGAAACAACCAAATCAGGTTTCGTTTCAAGCAATGTTGAAACTCCTAATTTGACGCAGTCGGCAGGTGTGCCATTGATGGCAAATCCAAATAGATCTCCATCTCTTTGAAATGGTACGGCACGCAAAGGAGCACTTACCGTAAGTGCATGTCCCACTGCACTTTGCTGACGATCAGGTGCAATCACCGTCACATTGCCAATATTCTTTAATGCTTGAACAAGGGCAAGAATGCCAGGTGAATCTATTCCATCATCATTTGTAATTAAAATATTCATCTTATGATCTCAAAGCTGCAAGTGAGGAAATCAGTGTTTTTTCTTCTTCAGACAATTGCTCGGGAAATTCTATGTCAACCATTAAAAAGAGATCCCCGAATTCTTGATCTTTCCCATGGATGGGCATTCCGAATCCTTTCAACCTCAATTTTGTACCCGGTTTTGTCTCAGGTGCTATTTTCACCGCCACGGTACCTTTTAAGGTTTTAAAATTTACTTGCCCTCCCAATAAGGCAGTATAAAGCTGGACAGACAAATCGGCTTCCAAATCAGAACCATGCATTGTAAACACAGGGTCAGGCTTAACTTGAACTTTTACATGTATGTCATGTCCTTGTCCGGAAGGGATATTTATGGTCTGACCATCTTTGATGCCAGGTTTGAGGCGTATTTCTCTTTGCTTACCACCTGTTGTGAGCTTTAGCGTACAGCCACTATAAGCTTGTTGAAAAGATATGGTGGCTTGTAATTCAGAAGTTGTTCTTTGTGGCCTAGTTGTTCTTTGTCCAGCACCATTTCCATTAAAAATGGTTTCGAAGAAATCTGAAAAACCCGAACCGCCTGAGAATTGAGAGAAATCATTTCTGGTGGAACCTCGATTTTGCCAAGCTTGCCAATCAAATGGACTTTCGGCACTACCTTGATGTGAATGCGTATTCCAGCTGGAGCCGAGTCGATCATACTTCTCTTTATTCTGGGGATCGCTCAGTACTTGATTTGCCTCATTGATTTCTTTGAATTTTTCTTCGGCCTTTGCATCACCGGGATTTTTGTCCGGGTGATATTTCTGGGCCAAAGTGCGATAGGCTTTTTTTATCTCTTCAGGTTTGGCGGATTTGGTAAGACCAAGGACGGAATAATAATCTTTAAAATCCATGATTTAGTTACAGTGCGTGAAAATAGAGGGAGCTTCTAGAAAAAAGTTCGGGCTTATCAACGACTCCCGATATCTTTTGTTGTAATCAATTCAACAATATCTGATTATTTTCCATTGGTCAACTCAAGTTTTTTTCATTATTTGTGTCGGGGTTAATAAATGTATCCAAAAGCCAATGAAAAAATCTACACTCTTTCTTTTCCTTCAATACATGGCAATCACACTATTGCTCATGCTTTTTTATGGGGTAATGAGCATTCACGCTCAAAATGGGGAATCACTAACTAATGGCATTTCCGGCTATGCAGGACGTTACTTTCTGATTGGATTCATGCAGAATGAACTGATTGTATTACCCGGCGGGATTCGATTAACTGTTCATATTTCAACAATCAGGCCAACCACTGTTCGTATAGCAGGTCCAATTACTGGACCATCTCAATATTTACAATTGGCAGGTGATACCGTTGTAGAGCTTACATTTCCATATGACAAATTGGAAATGTATGAATCTGAAAAAATACAATCCAAGTCCATTGAGATTGAATCTGATCAGCCAATTTCCGTAAGTGGCATAAGTAGTCAATCATTATCCACTGATGGATATTCTGCTATTCCTGTTTCAAAATGGGGTCGTGAATATGTGATTCATTCATGGCCTAATGACATTTACATGCATGATGATGATCCTCAAGGAAAAATTCCAAGATCAAGCGAATTCATGATCATAGCATCCGAGGATAATACAGTCATAGAGTTTGCGCCAAGAAGCAGAACACTTAGACAAATTCAGCCCTATGAATCTACCATCATCACATTGAATAAAGGCCAATGTTATTTGGTGCAGTCTGATACATTGCCATCCGGTGAGGGCGATCTTTCAGGAACTATTGTTCGTGGAGACAAACCTATCGGTGTATTCAGTGGACATATCAGAACAGCAATTCCACTTGGTCTTACAGAATTCGACAGCAAGAATCATCTCATAGAAATGCTGTATCCAACAGAGCAATGGGGTTCTTCATTCATTACTGTTCCATTCACGAATGATGGTACAGGTGATTTCTTTCGGATTCATTGCATTGCACCAAATACGAAAGTGACTGTCAAAGGATGGAATATCAATCAAACATTCACATTGTCCAATCCAGGGGATTTTCGAACATTAAGCTTCATTCGAGATCCTCTCCATATTGAATCAGACAAACCAATCAGCATTGCTCAATACATGACAAGCAGCTTTTCTTCGAATGAAAGATTGCAAAATTTCGATCCCTGCATGATGCTTGTTCCTTCGACTGAAAAGTCAATCAAAAGTGCAAATTTCCATGTGATTGCGAATCCAGCAACAAATCCCAAACAATTTGCACAACATTTCATTTCACTTGTCTGTACAGAAGATGCAGTTGATCATGTGATGCTTGACAATCGCCTCATCAGAAATGCGATTTCCATTTTCCCGAATCAAAGAGTCAATGGTACTCAGATGTTCTATGTCACTGTTCCTGTTACACCCGGTTTTCATCGTTTAACCACGATGGAAGGTGCATTCATTGCAGGACTTTATGGCATAGGCTCTGATGATGCTTATGCATATCCACTGGCTTTTGGAATGGTGCAAGGAATTGATACAACTGCCCCTAAAATCAGTCTCAAAGATTCTTGTGGAATTATCAAAGGCAAAATCACTGAAGTCATCATTGATGATTTTAGTGGATTGTATGATATTAATGTCATCAGAGATTCCACGCAAAACATGAATTGGTCATTGGCAGGATTCAAAGAGGTTGATACGACTACAACTTTCTCCGGTAATGTCATCAACAAGTTGAAAGATGCTTATATGGTCATTGAAGTGATGGACAATGCCGGCAATTCATCACGCTTTCGTTATTCATATACTGCACCAAAGATTATCATCCCTGATTCACTTTCATTTAACAAGATGATCATTGGTGATACTCAATGCAGAAATATAGTATTGCATAATACTGGCAAAGAGAGCATACTCATAAAGTTTGCAAAATTGATTGGTGATACCAGAATGATTGGCTCAAATCTATCTGCACTTACAAATGCGATGATTCCTCCGAATGATTCCATTGAGATTGAGATATGCTACAGAGCAATTACAGGCTCCGATTCAGCTAATGCAACTTTACAGATACTGTTTGATTGTGGTATTTATAAAGCAATAAAAATTAGCGGAGTGATGGAGAATCCTGCCATACAAGTCCTTGGAAATGATTTCGGCACTGTGGCAATTGGTGATACAAAACCAGGAGTAATCCGCATCATCAATGCGGGTGGCACGGATTTCACTGCGATTTCATTACAAGTTCCGACAAGTTCCGGAGCATTCACTTATGATACTGCAGGGATTTTTCCCAGAACTTTCAAACCAAGAGACACTGTCAGAATTAATTGTACATTCTCTCCACTCGAGAGAAAGACATACTCAGATTTCTTTACCATCTTGAATGACCGTTCACTATCGAATCAAGCTGAAGTTAAAGGCAATGGTGCATCACCCGGATTGAGTGAATTCATCATTGATTGGAAAGAAAGGCGTTTGGGTGCTAGATATGATACAGTAGCAAGTATCACAAATACCGGAAATGACATCGCAACAATCAGTCTTGACAATTTGACTCCACTCGATTCAGTTTTTCGCATTTCATTCCCAAATCAAAAGAAGGATACAGTATTGCAATCCAATCAAACAATTGCAGTACTCGTATCATTCATACCTAAAGATAGCATTGAATATCGATATCAAGGAAAGATCACTTACACAAATGGTTTCAGTTATGACAGCTCATCCTATACGCTTATTGGTAAGGGAATAATACCGGGTATTCAACAAAAAGACATATATGTTGGTCGTATAAAAGAGAATTCAATCAAAGATACAAATGGTATCTTATTGACTTCGAACGGGAATGCACCGCTGACTATAGAAGGATTCACAATCATCTCCGGGGATATATCTTCATTTACTGTAGACACAATTGGTTTCATTAACAAAGTATTTAGCACCGGGGCATCTCATGTACTCCCTATTAGATTCAAACCACAAAGAGCCGGAAGACATGAGATCTTGGTGGAAACTCAATCTGATGCCGGATTGATTGGTCAGAGTATCAATACTCGCTCGATCATTTGGGGAGATGCAGATGCAATCGACACGATAGATGTCAAAATAAGTATTCAACCCATTGATACTTTGTATGCATGTGAGGAACGCTTGATTACTGCTCGAATCAGCAATGATGGTAATATCGATATCGCTGTTGATTCCATTGTAGCAAGACTGAATCAGTCTTTACAAGGCTCAACAATCTCCATCAATGCTGTTTCAGATTCAATCATCAAAAAGAGGGGCGGTTTCATTACAATTTCTCTACTCTTGGAATCGGAATATTCCGGGAATGATGAAATCCTCTTGACCGCATATATTGCTAACACAATTGAATTGAAACAAACAATTCCATTCTCGGTAAAAACCAATCACATTTCCATCGACTCTTCCATTAATTCAACCATTACCTATCTACCGGGTGATTCATTTGAATTACTCATCAGTGGAGATTTTGCTGTTGCATCGAAAACTGATATCGGGTTTGAGCCAATTCTGGAATTAGAGTATAATCCACAGAGCATAGACTGCAAAACCACACAAACACAGTTTGATTTGAGTACCAATACTGGTGACATTCGACTTCCAATACAAGTAATTAATGGCTTGGGAAGGGCAATGATGAATGCCCAAACACAAACATTCTTGAAAGGACAAGGTACTTGGAATACAAAACTTGCTTTTGACACTTATTTGACCGATAGACCTGATTCAATCCGCATTATTCTAAAAAATAAACTTTCTGACTGCATCATTGGTGATACGGCAATCATTCCATTGGAATTGTCAGAATTTTGTGGAAAACATATTCGGGTGGTTTCAAATGATCTCAAAGGGCAGGGATTATTGGGAATATATCCTCATCCGATACCTGAATCTGGATACATCGCATTGCTGAGTAAACAAGATGCATGGTACTCTTATGAAGTAAAAAATCTCTTTGGAGAAACAGTTTTACATAAAAACGGGAATGTTATTGCAGGATTCAACAAAATAGCACTTAATGCCTCGATATTATCCGGTGGTAGTTATATCCTTATTTTTCATACAGTTAACCATCAATGGACTGAACAAATCATAATCTCAAAATGATGAATCTGTCGGAGGTTTTCCACATAGTGCACGAAACAGGGAAAAACCTATATTTTTTCTTGTCTAATGCCAAGTTTTCTATTAAATTTGACTCGTTGTTGTGATCGTTCTTTCTCTGATATAATCTAAATTTTCTCACTTGGCCACAATATCTCAACCGATCATTGTATGTCATTGTGTATCAGACAGCACTTCCCCAACACATCCCTAAGAATGTAAATAACAAGATACTTTTACTGGCGAAAAGGTGAAACTCATGCGTCTTATGCGACTGTTCATTGCCCTAGCGGCTCTCACTTTTTTCTTTACTTCCGATGCTTTTTCACAAGCGGCTGACCCTCGTAAACCGCAAGCGAAAAAGTCTCCAATTTTGGTTGGTCCTGTTGCCGGCTATAACAAATCCATGCACTCTGGTGGATTTTCATCAATAGCTGCAGATGCGAACTGTCCAACATTTGAGACCGGAACTGAGAACGGATATTATTTTGGTTTTTCACTTGAGTATCTTCTCGGTGACCCAAAGAATGCCAATTCATCAATCATTGCTAGAGCTGTATATGATTATCAGCCGGCTACTTTCCAATTGGATGGCGATAATTATCCTTCAAGACCAATTGGTGGTTCAAATAATATTGTGAACTCTCAAATTGTTCACACTTCAGTGTTCAAGTATTCATTATTGAATTTTGAAGTAATGTATCGTTTCAATTTGCCCGGAACAATGCTTGGTCTCACAGCAGGCCCTCAATTTGGCATTCCAATGGGTGGAACACAAGAACAACGCTATGAATTGCAATTTGATGCGAATAATCCCGTACAATTTGTAAAAGAAACTGAAGCTGGTTCTTTGATCCTTAAGAATGATCCAAATGATCCTGTGGTTGGTCTGAATGGTTACAAACCTCAATATGTGGATAATACCCAAACTTCTATTAGATTATATGAGGGTGATATCATTGATCCTTCATCATTCAGATTTGCTCTGAAATTCGGTCTTCAATATGAAATTCTCGCAGGTAATCTTCTTTTAGTTCCTGCAGTCTATTATAATCTTGGTTTGACTAAGATCAGCACTTCCAACAATTCAAGCGTAAGCGCGATTCAGATTGGTGCTGATTTACGATTCTCTTTATGATCGAATCTTGAGTTGATTCAAAGCCTATCCAATGGATAGGCTTTTTTTTTGGCTTATAGATATAAAAAAATCCCATCCAAATATGGATGGGATCTATATCGTGTAAGTTTAAAACAGAGTTTATGCTTTCCAATTCTTTACTAAATCAACAAGCATTCTAACACCGATACCTGTACCACCTTTTGGCCAATAGTCTCTATCTGAAGGGGCCATGCCGGTCCCTGCGATATCCATGTGAGCCCAAGGATAGTCACCAATGAAATGCTTGAGGAAAAGTCCAGCAGTGATGGCACCTGCCCATCTTCCACCTGAGTTTTTCACATCCGCAAAATCACTCTTTATCAAATCTTCATATTCTTCGTGGAGTGGTAATTCGCAGACATATTCATTTGTACGAGTTGAAGCCTTTTTGATCTGATCAATAAGATGAGAATCGGTACCCATTAGTCCGCTGGTCACAGTACCTAAAGCAACAACGCAAGCACCGGTCAATGTTGCAAAATCGATTACTGCCTTTGGCTTATATCTTGAAGCATAATGCAATGCATCAGCAAGAACCAATCTACCTTCAGCATCGGTATTATCTATCTCAGCTGTTTTGCCATTCATGAAGGTCACGATATCTCCCGGAACGAGAGCTGTTCCACTTGGCATATTCTCTGTAGAAGGCACAAGTGCTACAACATTCACGGGAAGCTTTGCTTTGGCGATTGCAATGATACCACCGATAACCGTTGCCGCTCCATGCATGTCACCTTTCATGTCGGACATGCCGGCAGCAGGCTTAATGCTAATTCCACCTGTATCAAAGGTGATACCTTTACCTACGAATACAAAAGGTTTATCAGTTGCCTTTCCGCCTTTATACTCCATGACAATGAATACAGGTGGTCTTACACTGCCCTGATTAACGGCCAGCAATCCACCCATTTTTAATGCTTGGATTTTCTTTTTGTCCAAGATAGTGACTTTGATTCCTGTACCCTTTGCAGCATTTACAGCTGCTTTTGCAAGTGTTTCGGGATATATTTCATTATTTGGGGCTTGTGCGAGGTCGCGGGCTAGAGTAACCCCATCATAGATGGACTTTGCCATTGCTGAAACAGATTTACCTGCAGCAACAAGCTGTTTTGAATCGGAGAATAATGTAATCGAATTGATTTTCTTCTTTCCTTTTGCTGAGGTGATATACTTGTCAAACTTATAATTCGACAATACTGCACCTTCCAATAAAGAAAGACAACTTTCCTCAGGGGTGAGGCCATTACCCAAAACTGCTTCAATTGCTATCGATTGAACGCCATATGCAGCCGCTCTTTTTGCAGCGGCAGATGATGCACGACGCAAAGTCTCAGCTGTGCAAGAATCCTTCTTACCCAAACCTGCAACGATGACCTTTGATGCACCTTTCGCACCAGTATAGATAACCATCGTTGAACGAAGAGTACCTTTGAAATCATTACTATTCACTACTGCTGATGCGGTAGGATATAATTCAACCAAGCGTTTTTTGGTAGCCTTGAGTAGAGAATCATCCTCAAAACTAAATGAAATGACGATATCAGCTTTTTGATTGGTCAGAGCTGATTGAGAGATGGCGATATTCATGAATATCCAATCATAAAATGAAAAAAAGTGAAATATTCTTATTCAGCATTATGCATGATCATTCCCGTAATGGTCATTCCCTTTACAGTAATTCTTACAGCATAAGCACCACTTGGATAACCTTGCAAATTAATTGGCATGGATTGAGCATCAGTAGTGGAAATAGTTTCTTGAAACATGACTTGTCCGATACTTGAGACAATCTGCATAGTTCCTTCCAAATCTCTTGGCATGCCTAATAATTGCAAATTAGCAATGCCTGAGAGAGTTGGATTTGGAGCAATATTCAAAGAAGGTACTGACACATCAGCGATTCCCTCATCTATGGACACTGCATTCATGTTTACGCGAAATGGTATGATTTCTCGATCACCAAAACTAGCATACACTCCGGAGGGTTGACCATAATTTGCTGCTTGAGAATTAAAGATGATTGTAGAACCACCAACCTCACGCAATGAATAGAATCCTCTGGTGGAACCTTGGAAAATTGGATATAATCCATCACCAAGTGCCTCATCATATATCACGAAGCGATAGCATCCATTTTCCAAATCAAATGTATCACGAATAGTGGCACCATCTTGGAAATTGCCTCTTTCCTTAATGATATATCCATCCGCATCTTGCACTTCATAACGAATACCATTGGGTATGCCTGAAACTGCATCAGTTTTAAGCATCAAAGCTACTTTTCCGGATGTGGTTAATTTCGGATTAGAGAATGCAACTGTCTTGATGTCTCCTATATCAGATTCATCCAAGCGTCCATTTGGTTCAAATACTTGAACGGTAAATGTATGATCGCCATTTGGAAAATCAATGATTGGGAGTTCAATCTCAGATTCTTCCATGAATGCTATATTTCCCGACCAATTGAAGTACTTGTCTTCACCACTATCAATACGATAGCGAATGATCATGGAATTCAGAGTATTGGCCCCTTGATTTTTCACGACTATCAGTGGCTTTTGACCAGGACAAATCGGATTCATTCTGCGATACTTATATGCACTATTAGGCATCTTGATTTCTTCCAAAGATACATTGTTCATATAATTAGCTTTGGAATACAATAACTGCCCTTCAATGATATAGCTTGCTCTTTTTGATAAATCTTGATTTTCATAAGGTTCCATTGCATAGGAAATTTCAAGACTGTCCGAACCGGTGAAAAACGGTGTTAAGTGATAATCCCAGTATTGGACCACATCACCAGGACACCAACCTGCTCGGTTATAATACCAAGTGCCTGCTTGTGGATAAATTGGATTTTGGCCACAATCTCCTCTCCAGAGATATTGCTCAAATTTCTCTTCACCGTTAATCAATATCTTATGTGTTTTTTGCGAAAACTCTGCTGCATTTTCTGTACCTCCGAATCCATGGCCAGTAGTTTGCAAACGCAAAGTAATTTTATCGGTTAATTGCAAACGATTGAATTTCATCGGTTTCAAGAATTTCTCGATGGGATTTCCCGGATCTCCATAAGTGGGATTTCCTGACCAAAACACTCTATGTTCATAAGTTTCTCTTGCAGGAATCCCTTCGATGAAAGTAAAATCAAGGTTAAACAGTGAGCCCTGTGACCAACCATCATAAAAAACTTTTATCTCAGTAGAATCTCTGAGGATATGAGCATAATCGGTAACATCAAAGTCCCAGGTATATGACCAATTTTCATTATGCCATTTTCCGTATGGCGTGATGAATCGACCAATTTCTGTTTCATTAATGATTTCAAAGGGCTTATATGATTTTCTTGTCCCTTTGATGAATGTGGTGTCGCCTGCAACAAAAAAGGAATCTACTTTTGCGCCTGTTGAACTAAAGAGAATATTCCAATAACCTGCTTCATAAGCCGGCATAGAATCAGTCACAAGAAATGGCTTTGCATTATCTTTATACATCCATATCTGAAATGGTTCATTTGGAACCGTATCAGTTTTTTTAGCAGTAGCATTATATTTTGTTTTAAATGTAGGTTGGAGTGCAACTCTCAATGAATCGGAAAAAGCACCTGCTTTCGAGAACATTGGTGCATCAACCAAATTGGAATCAATTTTCCCCGTTTTTGTGCGGGCATAGACTCTCATAGTATAGTCCCATTCACCACATCCACCCTTAGGACAAGTCAATGTGAAATTCATGAAGATTCTTTCGAATCGTTTGTCTTGGGATGGGAATTGTCCCCAACGATTTTGATTTCCATACCAGGTCCAAAGATATTTGTCGAATAGTTTCACCTTTGTGGTGTCACCTCTTTCTGCAAATAGATTTGTAATCCCAAACATTGGAATGAGTATGAACATTAGAATTGCATGGCGTAGAAATTTATTCATGATCTATTCTCTGGATGAATATCAAATAATCAATAAATGAAAGGTACAACTTGTATTGCATCTTCTGTAATAATCTGAAGAAGATATAATCCTCTTGTTATCAAAGGCAATTTGAATGGTCTTGTATCAACATCTCCGGATGCACATATTTTTCCTGAAAGATCCACAATACGATAATGCATCTCTTTTTCAACGTTCATTTGAATAATTATACCGTCAGCGATATGAGAAATCATTGCCAATCTGGGAGATTCTTCAACTGAACTTGGGACATAAGCACCGGACAATGCAATGACTTTGGTTTCAACATTGTTCTTTTCAGGAACAATCTGCAATTCAGCATTTTTTGTTCCCGGTCCGGAAGGTGAAAATGAAACTGTGATCTCTATATTTCCCCCGGCAGGAATTGAAGTTACACTTGCAGGCTGAATTGAAAAAGCACTCTGATCGGCGCCTTTCAAAGAAATCGATGAAATGACAGTTTCTACATTTCCCGGATTAGAGAGAATAAATTTCTTTGTATTACCGGTCATCGATGCAACTGTTCCAAAATCGATGGATGTCACAGATGATGTTAATTGCGGATTGGGAATGAATGTGAAATTTTCGATCCATGCAAGCGAGCGATCTATAAGTGTTTTTCTCTGAGCAGAGTCGGTGATCGCAAAGGGATGTAAACCTAAATACACTATGCGATTTGTATTTCTCTGCACACGAACACCACCGATTGTATCACCCGTTGAGCTTGTGGACAGTGTTAAAATCGGTGTAATTGAAGTGTTGGTTTTGTTCTTAAGCTTCATTGGATAAAAAGCATAACTTCTTGGAGCGCAAGGAAGAGTCAAACCATTAGAGATGGTATCTCCTTGAATACCGGACAAAGAATATGCTGTATTTCTGACCATAAATCCTGCATAGGTAACACCGATCGTATCAAAGAGAGCGACTTTGTCAAAAAACATATTATTGGTTGTGAATTGTCCGGACAGCATAAATGAAATACCCTTATTTCCCAAACCAAGCATGAAATCAGATTCTGCCTTAACAATCCTTCCACTATCTGCACAATGCCAAACGAAGCGCTTTAGAGAAGTGAATTTTTCGATATTCTGCATGAATTCATTTGTGCTCATGGCGATATATCTCTTTACGCCGGGTAATGTTACGGCATCAGCAAATGGACCTACATTGCCACTGAGATTGTCCTGAACCAAAAATGCTTCTGATTCTTTTGAAACAATCGTAATTGGAGTGGCTGAATATGTTTTTCCCGATGCTTCGGCAAAAGTCAATAATACTTCACCAATTCCTGGTTGTACGGATCTCTGAAGCTCCATTGTGATTTCTTTTTTCTCACCGGGATTGAGTGTGAATGAGGTTTGATCACCTGTCAATTTCAAAGTCCAGTCCTGGGGAGTGCGAGGCGATTTTGCTATCGACACATTGTTATATGTAATTGCAGATCCTGAAGCATTTCCGATTGAAGCTTTGAGTGTGATTGTTCCTTGTGCAGGTAATGCTTCAAATACAGGAGAAATGGTCGGAGGAAAACTCAGTGTTGTTGAAATCATTGTTCCAACAGGTTTTTGTACGCTTATTGAGGATTGAATGATTTCCAATGTTCGTGGATTCTGCAAAAATGCGATGACATTCACTGTACTATTCCACAATTCACCGGATCCCTTTGTATAGGTATAAGAAACTGTTTTCTTTTCTTTTGCATTCGTATTCCATGAAGTTCCTTTTTCATCAGGAAGCATTGTCATCATGGAAGATGCAAATTCAGTTTGTCCATTTGATGCAGGTAGAGTATTGACAATATCAGGAAGATTTACAAGATCAGTGTAAACAGCAGTATGGAGAACAAAATCCTTCAATTCAATATCTGATTCCACATCAACTGTGACTTTCATTTCATTTCCAGAAACTACTTCTTGCTTTACGGACATCACTATCGGATATGGCATTTGCTGATCGAGTCGGGCTAGATTCCACATCGCCAGGGAATCTCTCGGATCCACTGATTTATGTCCATTGACTCTAGAAGCGGGCAATGCAGGAACTGCATATAAAGCTCCTCGTGTATCATTGTGCACTGGATTTGCTTTATAAAATGGATCACCCGGTGAGGGAATATTCAAATGGTATTTCAGCGCGATGATTCCACTATCCAATTTCGCAACCACTTTCAATACTTTATCGGCATCGACGCATGGTTTACAAGTCGCACTTGTGAATTCTTCAATGAGTACGAGTCTTTTGGGACTGCTCTGAGAAAAAAGCGAGCATTGAATAAGAAAAAACAAAGAAAGGAGGATGATACCTTGCATATATGCACCATGTCTTGTATGTTCATGGAATCTTGATTCAGCCACAAATCACTGTAATTATGCAGATATTTGACGGCATTGGCACAAATTAGCCAAAGTAGAGGCCATGACCAACAGAATTTTGTCCCCAAATCTCAATCAATTCTACGATGATGCATCGATGTTTTTACCTGAAAAAATCTCTCTAATCACTTCTTCCACAGGCATTTCGGAAATCGTTATGTCACGCACTGAAAAATGAGCCAAAAAGTGCGATGTAATCTTGGCTATTTCACTCTTCGGCACTTTGAAAGTGATATGGTCTTTTCCGATTTCCGAAACATACTCGCTATTTGGAATATCTTCAGGACCGACTTCGTGATCAATTACGATCGTGAGTATTTTTTCTCCGGAGAATCTATCAACCAGCCCACTTAAAGCTCCATCAAATTGAATTTTTCCTTCATCCATCAAAATGACTCTCTTGCACAATGCTTCAATATCATCCATATAATGACTTGTCAGAATGATGGTTGTACCTTGTTCTCTATTGAACTCAGCTATGAATTCGCGCAAGGAATGTTGCGCTACGATGTCCAGTCCGATGGTGGGTTCATCAAGAAACACGACTTTTGGATAATGGAGTAATGCACCGATCAATTCACATTTCATGCGCTCTCCAAGACTAAGCTTACGAACTTGGACATGTAGTTTGTCAGCTATATCCAAACGCTCTGCCATTTCATTCAATCGCTTATTATAGTCATGATCAGCTATCCGATACATTTCTTTGTTCAACAGAAAAGAATCTCCAGCAGGCAAATCCCACCACAATTGATTTCTTTGTCCCAACACCAGTGAGAAATTTCTTCTAAAATCATTATGTCTTTCCCATGGCACATAACCCATTACGGTGGCATTCCCTGAACTTGGGTGAAGCAGTCCGGAAAGCATCTTGAGCGTTGTGGTTTTTCCTGCTCCATTGGCACCCAGCATGCCGACCAAAGCTCCCTCCTCAATCGAAAATGTGACTGAGTCCGCTGCTATGAATTCTGTATATTCGCGATGAAACAGCGATTTCATTGAGTTCAATAAACCGGGCTGTTTTACATGGGTTCGAAATATTTTGGTCAATGATTCTACATGGATCATGAAAAGACTTCCAAATGATTATCACAATTTATTGAATTGAATTCTTCAAAACACATATGCACCTTTTTTGTCTTCTTATGCTTGTATTTATCTAGTATGCATAGAACTTGGGCTATGGAAGATTCAACATATAAACAATTTATACCTTGGGGATTATCAACTGTCATGCTGGGGATTTCATTCAGCGAACAAGCAAAAGACTATTGGTCTAATTCTTCGCCTTTTCATGTCATGAATTGGCAAACCGAATATGATGATGCATTGCTAGCGGATAAATTCGGACATGCAACTTTTTCTTATGTCGCTGCCAGAAATATTGCAGGCATATTTGAGCAAAGTGGTTATGATAGAAGATCTTCAACTTGGATTGGAAGTGGAATTTCACTGTTTCATCAAAATGTTGTAGAAATCAGCGATGGTTACTCGGAAGGCGCTCCCTATCTAGGTTTTAGCAGAGGTGATGCCATTGCAAATGTCATTGGTGCAGGACTCCCATTGCTTCAACTTTATTTTCCGGAATTGGATTTCATTCGCATGAAATTCTCTTTTCTTCCCTCTCAATCATTCAAAATCAATGGGGGAAATTCATTATTGAATGATTATCAAAGCACCTATCATTGGCTCAGCTTAAATATCGCGGGAATCATTGGAAAGGACAAAACCGGTGGATGGTCTGAATATGTCAATGTTGCAATCGGACATTCCGTGAACAATATCAATCGATATGGTAGCGGAAATCATGAACTGTACCTTTCTTTAGATTTCAATGCAGAAGCTTTGCCATTTGAAGATGGATGGGGATTGACACTAAAAAGACTTCTCAATTCGGTAAAACTTCCAATGCCATGCATCAAGATTCATCCGAATATAGTTTGGTACGGCATCAGAATCTGATCAATGAGCTTCTTGCCAATTTTCACCGACTCCTGTTTCCACTAGAATAGGAACTTCTCCAAGTGTCATCGCTGATTCCATTTCATGCTTGACCAGATCTCGCAATGCATCAACTTCATCCTTCAATGCATCAAAGACAAGTTCATCATGTATTTGCAAAATCATGAGTGAATTCATGCCTTCCTTTTTCATACGTGCATGAACATTGATCATTGCAAGCTTCATCATGTCTGCCGCAGTACCTTGAATAGGCATATTGATTGCCGCTCTCTCGGCTCCCTGTCTAATTGCTTGATTATTGCTCTCCAATGCAGGAAAATATCTTCTTCTTCCAAGAAGCGTTTCAACATAACCTTGTTTCTTTGCCTTTTCAATTGTTTCATCGATATACAATTTGATATTTGGATATCGAAGAAAATATTGATCGATGATTTCTTTGGATTCAGTACGCGAAATACCGAGTTGTCTGGCAAGACCAAAACTTCCCTGACCATACATGATTCCAAAGTTCACAGTTTTTGCAATACGCCTTTGTTCTGATTGTACATCATTCAAATCCAATCCAAACAATGCGGCGGCTGTGGCAGTGTGAATGTCATGTCCAGCATTGAATGCAGAAACCAGTGTTGCATCATTGCAAACATGAGCCATCACTCTCAATTCAATTTGAGAATAATCAGCAGATAGCAATAGATTCCCTTTCTTTGGTATAAATGCTTTTCTGATCTCTCTTCCCAAT
>DBCJ01000054.1 GCA_002293005.1 Ignavibacteria bacterium UBA961
AAAGAACTATTCGGCATTGGTCCCAAAGTGGATTATGCAGATTTAATGAACAGAAAAGCACAAATCATCGATGTGAGAAGTCCGGGCGAATATGCTTCGGGTCATATCAAAGGTTCCATCAATATTCCTCTTGATTCACTCGGTAAACATTTTTCGAAAATCAAGAAAGATTCTCCCGTGATCACATGCTGTGCTTCAGGTGCAAGAAGCGCATCTGCAAAACGCTTGCTGATATCTCAAGGCTATGCTGAAGTACATAATGGTGGCGGCTGGGCAGGTTTACAATCCAAAATCAATAGATAAGCATGTCTCACATATTTCATGGACTCATGAAAAACATATATCTCTTTTTCTTAAGCGCATTATTGATTGGTCTATTCTCTTGCTCTGAGACACAGACGCAACAAGCAAAGACTTTACTCTCAGCGAGTGAGTTTTCTACACTCCTTCAAAAAACATCAGGTGAGATTGTTCTTGATGTGAGAACACCAGGAGAATTTCAGGGTGGACATCTCGCTGAAGCAGTGAATATCGATATCAGTTATCCAGCATTTCAGCAGAATATCGCGCAACTCGATAAGTCCAAAGAATATTTCGTGTATTGTTTGAGTGGCGGACGCAGTGCTTCTGCAGCAGACTTCATGCGCAATATGGGTTTTTCAAAAGTCTATGAAATGGATGGCGGAATGATTGCATGGAGATCGGCCAATCTTCCTGAAACAACTGATCAACCAAAGTTGATGAAGACCGGTATGAATCAACAGGAATTTTTGAAAAGCTTGGAAGGCAATACTCCCGTTCTTGTTGACTTCTATGCTGAATGGTGCAAGCCATGCAAACAAATGCAACCATTCCTCGAAAAGATGGAAAAAGAAATGGCTGGTAAAGTCATCATCAAAAGAATTGATGCCGATCAAAATCCCGCACTTCTTCAATCAATGGGAATCGAAGGTATTCCATATCTCATCTTGCATGATGGAAAGAAAGTTGTGTGGAATCATATGGGTTTCATCGATGAAACAAATTTGAGAAAAGAAATGTCGAATACATTGAAATTCTAAACATGTCTTTTTCTAAAAACAGAAACGCTATCCTTTTTGGATAGCGTTTTTTTTATTCTTCATTGTGTTCTTCAGATATCGATTGAGTTCCTGATTCCAAGTTTGCCGGTTTTGCATCCAAAAGAATAATCGAATCTGCTATGATTTCCGTGACTGTTCTTTTGGATCCATCACGACTTTCAAAAGTTCTATACTTCAATTTTCCTTCAACATAAATCCGTGATCCTTTATGCACCATTTTGTGTACGATGTCCGCAAGATTTCGATACTGTGAATTCCACACGACTATCGTATGCCAATCAGTGCTTTCTTGCAAAGCACCATTTTTATCCTTCCATGATTCCGATGTCGCGAGACGAAATGTCGCAACCGCCGTTCCTCCTGATGTGAATGTATATTCAGGATCTTTTCCCACATGTCCAATCAATTGGACCTTATTCAATGAACGAGACATAGCATAACTCCTACAAATGAAACAATCCCCAATGTGAGTTTATAATGTTAAACCCACTCCTATATTCCAATATGTGATATTCATCGGTGTCGCAGTTTCAAAAGGCCAATTCATATATTTTCTACGCATCTCTTTCATGCCATACAGCACTGCACTCTTCAATACAAAATGCATGACGGGTTGAGATTTTGGTGACATTTCAGTAAAGTTTTCGATCAATCGATCCACCGCATTTCCGGCCAATCCTTCGATGATTTCAGAACCCATCCAATACCAAAAGAGATGTCTGGGCATGACTTGATTCCATGTATATCCACCTGTCAATGATACAGTATTACTCACTCTAAATTCAAGCGATGATGTCATAGAAGAACTCAATCTCATTGTGCCATCAAAGTCCATGATGTATTGCCAATCAGCCGGACCCTGCATGAGTGAATATGTTCGAGGATTGATTGAAGTCCAAGATGTATTGTCTTCAACAGTAAGCATCAATGTTGAACTTCCCCATTTATATCCATATCCCATGCCATTTATAAAACCAAGACTCCAAAAGTCAAGCGCATTGGTTTTTGTTAGTGAAACTCCTTGATAAAGTGAATCTCCTTGTTGTAGATTCTTTGCTTCTCCCAAAGTAAGTGATATTCCATTTTTATCTTGAATGATCACTTCATCGGATTCTTTGTGTTCTTTTTCCTTCTTTACTCCTATCGCAATTCCATAGATATCGGTATTAGATATTTCTCCCGTCATTCCCTGTCTTGATATTTGTGCCTTTCCATAATACACATCCAGGAATGGTTTTTTTATAGATACATCAATCGTATCATTCTTCGCTCTGTTTTTTCTTCTTCCGCCTTGTGCAAATATCAAAGTACTTGAAAACAACAAGGTCAAAGCAATAATCAACGGGGTAGTATATCTCATGTTCATCTCCTTATTCTTCACCAAAATATCAAAATTGTTATTCTATCCCATCACACAAAATTCCCAATAAAAAACCCCGATCTTTTTGGATCGGGGCTTCGGTGGTTTTGCTTTAGATTATGTTATGCATCAAAATGCATAGTTGACTGAAATATTCCATGATTTGATATTCATTGGAGCAACAGTGTCCCAAGGCCAATTCATTTGATCGTTGCGTAATTCATTGAACAAATAACTAACAGCATTTGTCAATACGAAATTGATGATTGGATATGTGGATTCCCCTTTTTTAGTAACCGCATTGACCAAATAAAAAGCACCTGTTTGAGCAACATTTTCAATTGCTTCGCTTGTTAGCCAATACCAGTACATGTGTCTTGCATATACCTGTGTCCAATTGTAACCAACTCTCACGCCGAAATTTGAACCTGAATTGATTTCAATTCCGGGTGACCAAGTGGAGCCAAAGTTTAAACCACTCGCAAAATCATCGACGCTTTTCCAATTGTTAGTGTCTGATGTAGCATATGATTTAGGATTAATTGAAGACCATGTCCATTGACCTCCTGTTGAAAGCATCACATCAAGGCTTCCGCTTAATGCATAACCATATGCTTGTCTATTTTCCAAACTGATCATTGTTGCACCCAAAGCTGTTGTCTCTCCAAATCCAACATCATTGAATGTACCACTGCCTTCCGTTGCACTACCACTTGTCGAACCTAATAATACATTGATTCCAACATAGTGATTGCTTAGTACTTTGGGATCAATAAATGTGTTTTTTATACCAATAGATCCACCAATCATACTCAATGATGAAACAGGTCCGGTTAAGCCCGTACGAGAAAAATCTCCACCGCCATACATTAAACCGGCTTGTACTTGACCAATGCGATTTTTTTGCTCTATGGTATTCAAAAATCCGGCTAAACCCTGCGCAAACAAATTACTTGAGTTGAATAAAAACAACATCACCACGAAAGCTACTGTAGAATTCTTGTAATTCATAATAGTTTCCCAATTAATAAATAAAATAATATTTCAGAAGCGACCACCTTCACTTCTTTTTCCTATAATCCCAATCTTAAGTATCTCCCCGAGATTTCTTCTCGGGGAGTAATTCATCCATTATCTAATTTTCTCTTAACCCAAAAAATCAGCCACTTCTTTAATCGCTCTCACCTTTTGCATCGAACCTCCATCCCTTCTCTGCATTGCAATCAATGCTGAAGCATAAATTTCTTTCCAGGTCAAACCGAATTTCTGCATGAGTTCTTCGGGTTCACCGCTACCACCAAAGGAATCTTTCACACCAACAAATTCCATTGGAACGGGATGATTTTTCACAATTGCTTCTGCAACCGCGCCACCCAATCCTGCATGTACCTGATGTTCTTCTGCGGTGACAATTGCGCCACATTCTTTTGCGGCGGCAACTACAGTCTCAAAATCAAATGGCTTGATAGATGGACTATTGATCACTCTTGCCTTGATTCCTTTCTCAGCCAATTTATCTGCCGCAACCAATGATTCCCAAACCATGGAACCACATGCGATTAATGCAATGTCATTTCCTTCACGCAATACTTGTGCTTTACCCAGTGCAAAAGAATGATCGGGAGAGGTGAACAAAGGTACAGGTGAGCGACCAAAGCGAATATATGCAGGTCCAACATGTTCGCCGATTGCGATTGTTGCTTTGCGAGCTTCTTCATAATCACAAGGAACAACAAGTGTCATATGAGGAAGTGTACGCAAGAATGCAACTTCTTCAAGCACTTGATGTGTCGCGCCATCTGGTCCAACACTGATACCTGAGTGACCACCACCGATTTTCACATTGGCTTCATTATAACAAACAGAAATACGTAGTTGATCAGCATTTCTCAATGCACAAAATGCACCATAACTTGCGAAGAATGGAATCTTCCCTGAAAGCGCCAATCCAGCCGCGATGGTTGTCGCATTTTGTTCGGCGATACCGATAGAGAAAAATCTATCCGGAAATTTTTCCTTGAATAATGATGTCATCACAGAACCTGTGATATCACCACCGAGCACAACTACATTGCTATGTCGCTCTCCAAGTGTCACCAAACCATCTCCAAAACCAAATCGTGTTGGCTTAGATCCATATTGTTTAAAATCTTCCATAATACTCTCTGTTTAATTGTTTTTTGAGGTGATTTTCCGGACAATACAATCGGCCGGAATCAAAGATGAAACAATGGTTTGATCATTGAACCAAGTTTCATCTCCTGTGGCAATGATTTCAACAGCAACACGATTATTGATGAGACAATAAATCTGCATTGTTGATTCATACGGACTATATCTGCTATAACCAACTCCATTCGGAAGAATGATCTTCTGAATTTCCATACCCGTTTCTTGTGTTTTTGGCAATTCATATCGATAAGCAACGGTTGAAGCCGCTCCGGCATAATCTGCCATGGTCATCGTGATTGTTCCACCCGGATAAATATATTCACCGGTGGTTTTGGAAACCTTTATTCCTTGAATTTCAACTGAACCAGAAGAAGAAGGAAGTTTGTCTACACCACGAAATTTCATTGGCAAACATTCTTTCAATACAGAAGGAGAAATACCTTTCGACATTGTAGTATCGATTTTGGGTTGATTCGCAAATTCCAAGTTTTGATATTGCTCAGTATTCTCATTTGCCGGATCTTGTTTATTGTCAGAACAAGAAGTCAAAACAATAACAAACATCAAAACTCCAAGACTCAATCTCATTTCAATTCACCAAGTGCTTGTTCTGCTTGCTCTTTATTTGGTGGCATGCCATGCCATTTATAACTGTCTTCCATAAATGAAACACCGCGTCCCATATATGTTTTTGCAATGATTGCTGTTGGTTTTCCGGTTTTGTTTTTTTGATTGTTCAAAAAGATATCAAAACCTCTTTGAAGATCATCAAAATCATGACCATCCACAACAACAGTATCAAATCCAAAAGCTTTACATTTTTCATCGATTGGATACACATCCATGACATCCGGTAGACGGCCATCAATCTGACAATCATTATTGTCGATGATCCAACAGAAATTATCAAGCTTAAAGTGATGTGCAGACATCGCGGCTTCCCAAACAGAACCTTCTTGCAATTCACCATCACCTGTCAAACTATAAACTCTACGATCACTATGATCCAATAATGCATCACTCATCGCCATCCCCACTGCGATTGAAATACCCTGTCCGAGTGAACCTGATGATGTTTCAACGCCGGGTAATCCCATATCTCTTCCGGGATGACCTTGCAAGCGAGTATTATACTTTCTTAGTGTTGCTTGTTCTGCTTTTGGATACATTCCTGCATTTGCCAATGCGGCATACATGACAGGAGCCATATGTCCTGCACTCAACACAAAACGATCACGACCTTCCCAATCAGGGTTTGTATTGTCATAACGCATATTTCCATTGAAATACAGCGCAGTGAAAATATCGGAAGAACCAAGAGGTCCACCGCTGTGACCAGAACCGGCGAGCACCAACATCTTGATGATGTCT
>DBCJ01000046.1:0-454 GCA_002293005.1 Ignavibacteria bacterium UBA961
CCATTAGTAGAATCAACTTTTACTCTAGAAGTTGTATTATCTGCAAGAACTTGACGACCACCGATAGTAACAGTATCAACATATGCTACCATTGTACGGTTATTGTCAAATGTCAAGCGACGAACACGACCAAGATATACAGCAATACGAGGATCATCAACTGATTGACGACGTGCATCATTTGTTGATATCAATGGCTCACTTGATGGAAGACCATCTGTATCAAGCATGTCCAATGCAATGATACTGTCATTTTCTCTAATTACTGATCCATCAGGATTTGTAATGTTAGGGTTTTTATCTGATTGATAGAATGCAAGATTTAAACCTGTTGTATCAGGATATGCGCCAACACCATAAGGTGCTTGCATCATATTAACAGCACCACCACGGAAGCGTGCCATGTTATTTTCGAACTTACAATCTACAAGCCATGTACGAGCTGAGAATGATG
>DBCJ01000046.1:561-2343 GCA_002293005.1 Ignavibacteria bacterium UBA961
GTAGCGATTGTCTACTGTTGTATCCTTGCGGAAATCTTTGAATGTAACATTTCTGAAATATGCAGCACGAGCACCTGGCAATACGATGATATGACCCCACTCGCGTGAATAGTCATTTACCGCTTGGCCACGGAATACGATTGGTGCCTGAGTAATGTTAGGTGTATTACCACCTCTTCTCTTCCATGGTTGGAAGCGAACAACATCATCATTTTCATAAAGGCGTGAAGCCATGAACATGATCGCACGCTCAGGTGAAATTACTCTACCACCCGAAACGAGATCTCTCTCGACAACATCTACCGTATTACCCAAATTGGAAACACCGGTCATATTGCCGGATGCATTCTCATTGAGTCTTACATTGAAAATTACATTGCGCTTTCCATTTGCAATGCTCAATTCAGATTTGGTTCCGATTGAAACGACACTATTCCCTGTATAATAAGGACTGTCATTAAAATCATCACCGGCCGCTGGGGCTGTGGAATTGTATGTTGCCGACATGAAACCGTCAGCTATGATACGACCACCGACTGAGTCGATCATCCTACCATTATCCAAAAACACAACTTCAGTTCCCGGCTCTATAAGCAGAGTACCGGCAATCATAAGAGTACCGTTAATCTGGTAAATAGAGTCCTTCAAGAAGATACGCACATCATTTGGTGCGATTCTTCCGGAAACTTGTACGCGCGGCTTTTGCGCATAACTGGTGCCAGCCATCAGCAATAGTGCAAATAGCATGGTACCCAGGCGAAGCAAACGTCGCATAATACCTCCGTTTGTTAAATAATAACTTAAAACTGTATTGTTATTGTCAAATTTTATCATAGTTAAGACTTATAGACACTAATATCAGGTTTATCATAATCAATTTTCATGCCAACCAAGACGGGCTAACCCCATTTTTGCCTCAGTTGTATATTCCGAACCTGAATTTTTGGCAATTAATCCTTTTAATAGGGCAATAGCCTTTTCTTTTGCTGAGCTTGAACCACCGGCTGATGCCTTCTCATAATTCAAAGCAGCAAAGAGTGCATATCTTTCATACATTGGTCCATCCTTTGAACCTGCAGCAGCTTCATACAATGAAGCGGCTTCTTCAAAATTGTTAGCTTCTTCTTTGCAAGCAGCCATACCGGCTTTTCCACCTGCACTCACAGTCGCATCTTCACTTCCTGAAGCTGTTTCAAAATATGGCATTGCTTCAGAGAATTTGCCAAGATTCATGAGTGATGTACCTGCATACAATGCTGCAAATGATCCGGCAGATGTCCCACCATATTCACTTACGATTGCTTTCAGACCAATTACCTTACCACCGCGAATATTTCTCGCAGGGTCTCCATCCAATGCTTTTTGGAATTGACCTGTCTCATAATAAGAGGAAATTCTTGACAAAGCTGTCATCGCTTCATCATTGCTTGTCTCTTGCATTCCTGTATAGAAATAATATCCAAGACCAATTGCCAATACTGCAATCAAAGCATAACCAATGTTCTTGATTTTACCAATCAGCACATCTTGTTCTTGCTCTGTTTCGCGTACATTCCAATCACCTTCATTGGATTCGATCATTTTTTCTGTTTCTGACATAGTATTATAACTTGTTTATATTCATACTGTTAATGCGCGCCCGAAGGGAGTCGAACCCCTAACCTTTGGAACCGGAATCCAATGCTCTATCCGGTTGAGCTACGGACGCAACTCGCCAAGCATACTCCTAGGAGTCTGGCAAATATAGGACATTTTGTGGATAAAACAACCCAATATTATTCC
>DBCJ01000046.1:2478-2928 GCA_002293005.1 Ignavibacteria bacterium UBA961
CCACAAATAAAAAACCCGACCTAGAATAGATCGGGTTCTTATATAACAAAGTAATGATGGCGATATATATCAATAATTGACGGTTTTCAAAATTTCATTCTTGATATCCTGTACATTCAACAGGATTTCGGCCTCCAGAGATTTTGCAAAACCAACCGGTACATCCTTACTGGCAATTCGACCAACCGGAGCATCTAGTATCGAGAATAGTTCTGAAGTGATGCTTGCTGAAATCTCTCCACCAATACCCACTGTCAGATAATGCTCATGAGCAATTACCGCTCTATTGGTTTTTCTTACGGATGCAAATACTGTTTGGCGATCCCATGGCTTCAATGAACGCAAATCTATCACCTCACAAGAGATTCCGTGCTCCTCAAATAATTCATCTGCGGCCTTCAAAGACAAATGAATGGCATTACCATAAGAAATCAATGTGCAATCTGTGCC
>DBCJ01000052.1:0-1120 GCA_002293005.1 Ignavibacteria bacterium UBA961
ATGGTAACATTCAATCATATGCCTTATTCAGAAGCATTGAAAAGAGGAAAGATGAATGATGAGATCATTGATTCAATGCTTGAGATCCCCAATATTTTGAATGCAGATCCTGAATTGCATAGAGATGAACTCAAGAAATTGATTGATGCTTATGAATTGAAAGTCAAAGCGTCTTGATGGTATCGATGATTGCAGATGTGGATTTACCCGGAACAAATGGAATGATTTCCACTCTTCCTCCATGCGCTAAGACTTCTTGTGCGCCAATGATGCGATCGATGGTATAATCCCCACCTTTCACCAGAATATCAGGCATGATTAGATTGATGAGATCCAGTGGAGTGTCTTCCGCGAATGGAATGACATAATCCACTGATTTGAGTGCAGACAAAACATATGCTCTGTCTTCCAGCATATTCACAGGGCGTTCCGGACCCTTCAATCGCTTGACCGATTCATCGGAATTGATGCCGACAATCAGGAGATCACCCAAATCTCGCGCTTGATTCAAGTAGGTGACATGACCCCGATGTAGGATATCAAAACATCCATTCGTGAATACGATTTTTTTGCCTTGTTCCTGCTCGGATTTGATTGCATGTATTATGTGCATCATCTCATTCATTTATGTTCCACTCCAACCTTGTTTGCCAATTAGTGGGACAAAACTAACATCCTCAAGAGGATAATCGGCATAATTATTCTCATCTTCCCTCACGATGCAATGCATCACTTGAGATTTTTCACTGCCTACCGGAATGATGAGATGTCCTCCAATCGACAATTGCTTTAATAGAGCTTCGGGTATTTCCGGTGCACCCGCAGTAACAACGATGCCATCATAAGGTGCATGCTCAGACCAACCAATGGTGCCATCACCGAATCTACATTGGATGGATGTTCCCGGAAATATTTCTTTGAGAATGGATCTTGCTGTATTGTATAATTCAAAATGCCGCTCAATCGTATAGACCGTCACACCCATTTCAGCAAGAATCGCGGCTTGATATCCGGATCCTGTACCAATTTCCAATATTGTGTGGCCGGGCTTCACTTCCAGTAATTCTGTCATGCGAGCAACGGTGAATGGCTGAGAAATTGTCTGATGTTTATCTATTGG
>DBCJ01000052.1:1191-8721 GCA_002293005.1 Ignavibacteria bacterium UBA961
CCAAATGCTTGCAATACCGCTTCATTAGTGATTCCGCGTTCTCTCAAAATCTGCACGAGACCTGCTCGAGCTTCAGTATAAAAATGTCGACTCATGAGTATTCACATAAGAATTCCGAATCTGCTGCAAAGATTCGGGGGATGATTAATCTGTATCAGAAATAGCGCCTGATGACAGATATTTTTGTAATAAACCGGGGAAGGTCTTGATGCCGATTTGTTGAGTGAGATGTCCTTCGCGTGCAATTGAAATCGAGCCGGTTTCCTCAGAAACAATCACGATTACGGCATCAGACTGCTCTGACAGACCAAGTGCTGCTCGATGTCTTGTTCCGAGATTACCCAAATCAGATCTCGACATCGTGCTGAGAGGCAATACACATTTCGCTGCCGTTATCATGTCATTTTCAATGATAACTGCACCATCATGCAAAGGCGATTTTGGATTGAACACTGAAAGAAGAAGTTCAGAACTGACCAATGCTTGTATCGGAACACCTGTGTCTATGGTCATTTTGATATTCTGCGATCTCGGAAACACAATCAAAGCTCCGACATGTCTGTCTGACAATTCTTTCACAGCCTCTACTATATCATTCAGAGATTGTGAAATGTTTTTCTTTACGATCACCCGAAATAATTTTGTTCGCGTGATAAGCAATAATACTCTTCGAATTTCAGGTTGAAACAGAATGATGAATGCAATGAGCCAGATATCGGCAATTGCGCGCAGAATCCAATTCAGCGCTTTAAGATTAAGCGATTGCGTGATGAATGACACAATCAACATGAGGATAAAACCTAGCAAGATTCTCACTGCGATTGTATCGCGTAATACGGAATACAAAGCAAAGAACAGTATTGTCACGATCCCAATGTCCAGCACATCGATCAATGTAATCTGGAGAAAACCTATGCGAAACAATTCGATCATGACTTATTTGCTCAGCGAATGATCGTACCGATGCGTGACCATCGGATGGATGAAATCTTTTTGAAAAGATCAGAGATTGGACGACCCGTATCCCATGACCAATACACAATCATGGGAGTTCCAATGATACTCTCCATCGGAATGAATCCCCAATATCTGCTGTCCTCACTATTATTACGATTATCACCCAATCCAAAGCAATAATCTTTTTCAACTGTATATATTGATGTCTTTTTTCCATCAATCAAAATGGCATCACCATCAATGGCAATGGAATGTCCTTCACGGCGAATAAACACTTCCCACTGAATCGCATTATCCTTAGTGATGGCAATTCGGTCACCTTTCTTTGGTATACGCATCGGTCCCCAATCATCTCGGGTATTTCCACTTCCAATTGGGAATGAGTGATCTTTTTGTGCTTGCAACCACTGCTCTTTATATTCAGAAGGAGGTTCCATGGAGAGATCGAATTTCCCATCTTTTGGTAATCTAAATTCGTTCCCATTGACATAGACTCTTGTTTTACGGATCTCGATTGTATCTCCGGCAATGCCGACACATCGCTTTAAGTAATAAGTAAAATCTCTCGGCTCCACATCATCTCTGTCACCCGGATAAATAAAGACAATCACATCTCCGACCTTCGGTGTTGAATAACCGGGCAGGCGCAAAAATGGGAGTGGCTTATTGATGAATGGAACCATTTGGGGTGTTGATGGTGCATATATCAATCTATTCACGAATACAAAATCACCCGTTGCAACAGTATTTTCCATCGAACCTGTTGGAACGACGAATGATCCGAAAAGCAGACCATTAACAATCATGATGAAAAACACCGCACCGAACATGGTTTTGAACCATGAAACTATATGCTCAATCGGAGTTTCGGGCTCTTTGCGTTTTGCATCACGAGCTTTTTTCCATTCCTTGTATCTATTGATCCATTCGGTCATTGAAATTCTCGAAAATATAAGTGAAATTATTGCCATTGAATGAGATAATACCAACCATCCATTTGATTATATAGCATTCGTAATGCCTCTGGTGCAGTATCATCACCTTGATAATCCACAATGGATTTTCCACGAATCACACCATCTTTGGTATGAATCACTTTGAATAATACTGATGGCATATCGGTAACACCTTGCTTTACATATTTTGCCTGCAATTCATTCACATTCACTTTCTCAATTGAATTGAGCAATGAAGTGATGGAGTCCTTGGAAACACTTCCTATTCTCTTCCCTTTTACCGGAACATTGAGAAATCCTTCATATTCAATCGTTCCATCACCATGAACGGTCATTGAATAGACAGGACAATTTCCTCTGCAGGCAGTTCTCTCAAGAGTGATGCTATATGCTTCAGGGGAATCCTTCAGTGGCACTGAACCTGTGGAGCATGACATCAACAAGAGTGTCAGGAATAGTGAAAAGAATGCAGTGCTGAATCGCATATTATTTTCCGGATCTGAATTTATTGACATCAATTTCATATCTACGGATTTTATTGTGTAATGTCTCGCGTGAGATTGCCAATAATACCGCCGCTTTACTCACATTCCCACTGCACTTTTGCAATGTAGAAACAATTTTCATTTTATCTGCTCTTGCAATATCATCTTTCAATGAACCATCACTTGTGATTGAAAATTGATCATTACCGGATACTGCTTTTGGCTGTGAATACACATGATCATTCGTTGATGCAACAGA
This sequence comes from Ignavibacteria bacterium UBA961, assembly GCA_002293005.1. GTDB lineage: Bacteria > Bacteroidota > Ignavibacteria > Kapaibacteriales > UBA961 > UBA961. The sequence continues at coordinate 3,849 of DBCJ01000052.1, forward strand.
ATGTATATCTCTAATTTCAATAGTATCGGAGGATACAGTTTGCAATACCACGCGCAATGTACTTTGCAATTCTCGAACATTCCCTTTCCAAGTATGTTCTTGCAAAAATTCGATTGCTGATGGAGAGAATGATTTATTATCCACCATTTTTTCATTATGTTTTTTCACATAGTGATCAACAATCAATGGAATATCTTCTTTCCTCTCACTCAATGGAGGGATGGTGATTTCACATTCTCTCAATCGATGATATAATTGCTCTCGGAATTTTCCTTCACGCATAGCTCCGAGCAAATCACGGTCAGTTGCGGAAATAAAACGGACATCCACTTCTTCAGGTTCAACGGATCCGACTCTACGGATGATTTTCGTTTCAATCGGAAGCAAAAGATTTGCTTGCAATTCCAATGGCAAATCACCTATTTCATCCAAAAAGAGCGAGCCCTTATTTGCCTGATGAAATAATCCTTTTTTATTTTCATGAGCACCCGAGAATGATCCACGCACATGACCGAATAACTCACTTTGGAATAATTCTCTTGGGATATTCGGAATATCGACCGTCACAACGGGATGATGTCCTCTCTTACTCACGGCATGAATTGCTTCTGCCACCAATTTTTTTCCTGTTCCGGTTTCTCCGGTCACAAGCACATTCAAATCTGTTTTACCAAATCGAATGATTTTATCGGCAACTTTGAGCAATGCTTCACTTTTACCGATTATGCCTTGTTTTTGTATCAATTTCAAGAGTTCTTGATGTTCTGTTTGCACTTGAAATTTTTCCAAAGTGCTCGTAAGAACATCGCGAAGACGATCAGTGGAAATGGAACTCTTTTCGATGAAATTTACCGCTCCCATTCTGGTTGCTTTAACTGCGGTGTCAATTGTTCCTTTTCCGGAAATCATGATGACAGACAAAGCAGGATACTTTTTTTTGCTTTGTGCAAGTACATCCAAACCGTTCATTTGTGAATTCACAAATTCTATGTCCAACAACATCAAAGAATATTGTTGATGATACTGCTCCAAATGAGCAAGAGCTCCCTCGGGAGAATCACAAGAATGCGTTTTCCACCCAAAGTCCCCAATGATATCAGCCAAGGTTTCTGTAAACTCGGCATTATCATCCACCAAGAAAATCGATATATCAGATGCCAAATGAATATCCCCCCTCGCATTTGCGAGGAATAAATGAAACAATCAAACCACTTTGTTCAAATCCAACCTTCATATGTATTATTATTTTGATGCCGGAACTCTCAGCATCAGTGAATCATGCAATGCCCGAAATTCTTTGCTTCCGAATGTTGAAAATTCCGGATTCCAAATAGCTTTTTTGTGGACATTGGTTTTAGTATTGATATACTCCACCGAGCGATATGACTTACCCGGCGAATATAGTGATTGTATCGCAGTAAATGTCCCGATCATATCCTGCAAAGTATTACAAAAGAAATCCACATTCACGGAATCAATGCGCTTGAGATTCATGATATCATTGCTATTTATGCGGTGCGCATTATACACTCCAAGATCTTCAGCATGGATTTCATATCCCGTAAATGATCCAGATGCAATGTCACCATCGCCCCATCGCAATATTGTGCCCATGGTTCTTTCATTGATGCATGTGGTTTTCGTACTCATGCAACCATGAAGGAATAATCCGAATATTATGACAATTACGCTTTTCATCATTTTCCTTCTTGGGATATGAAGCGTTCAATTCTTCGGATACACACTTCCTTGCCGAGCATTTCCATTGTTTCATAGAGTCCGGCACCAACGGGTTTGCCGGTAAGAATCATACGCAAAGGATGAATGAATAATTTTGAGGCAATTCCATTCTCCTTGGTGAATGCTCCGATTGCATCATTGATTGATATATGATTGAACTCTTCCAAACCTTTCATTATCGGAAGAAGTGATGCAATGATTGCACCTGAATCTGCTGTCCAATGTTTTGCCTTATATTCTTCATCAATCACATAATCATCAGAGAACATATATGCGCCGAATCCAGGTACTTCATTGAGGAATGTGATTCGCTCTCGCAATAATGTCAAAATACCTTTTGCTCTCTCATCACTTACCTCTATATGGTGGTCATGCAGAATAATCTGCAATTGAGGGAGAAGTGACTCGGGATCTGCATTACGAAGATATTGTGCATTCATCCATTCAAGTTTCTTGGTGTCAAATACAGCACCTGCCTTATTCACTTTTTCGAGAGTAAATAAATCAGTCAATTCCTGCATGGAGAAAATTTCTCTATCGGAAGTTGGATTCCAACCCAATAATGCCACGAAATTGATAAGTGCATCGGCAAAGAATCCTTTTTCTCTGAAACTCTTTGCGAATACATCCCCAAATCGCTTGCTCATCTTGGATTTATCCGGATTCAATAGCAGTGGAAGATGTGCGAATTTAGGCATGTCCCATCCGAATGCCTGATACAAAAGAACATGTTTGGGAGTGGATGGGAGCCATTCCTCGCCACGAATCACATGTGAAATTTCCATAAGATGATCATCCACGACATTCGCGAGATGATATGTTGGAAAACCATCTGATTTCAGAAGAATTTGATCATCCACATCACGAGCATTGACTATCACTTCACCGCGAACGATATCATTAAATCTGATTTCACCGGAAACAGGCACTTTCAATCTGATGCAATAATCGGCACCTTCATCAAGCAATCGTTTTGTTTCATCGGGTCCGAGTGTATATTCACTGCGCATGACAGTGCGATCATACTTTGCAGCAATTCCCGCATTTTTTTGTCTTTCACGCATGGCATCCAATTCCTCGGATGTGTCGAATGCGCGATATGCCATGTCTTTAGCCAATAGCTCATTCGCATATTGTCTATACAATTCTGTGCGTTCGGACTGACGATATGGACCATGAGGACCGCCCTTTTCAGGACTTTCATCGAATTCCATTCCGGCCCATCGAGAGATGTCAATGATATTTTCTTCTGCGCCTTCAACAAATCTGGTTTGATCTGTATCTTCTATGCGAAGAATGCAAGCACCGCCATGATGTCTGGCAAATAAATAATTATACAGTGCTGTCCTCAAACCACCGATATGAAGGAAGCCCGTTGGGGATGGCGCAAATCGAACTCTTACTGACATATTTCCTGCTTTGAATCTGATCAATTGGTATAAATGTGCACTGCTTCGGCAAAGGTATTTTCCGTTTCACGCAAACGAATGCGTAATTCGGAAATATTTGAAAAAACCTCAAAACCAGGAATAAGCTCACGAAGCATATAATGAGCAATATTCTCTGCCGTGGAATAAAAGTCCACGGTATTCACTTTCATGGGATGATTCTTGAAAAATTCCATCAGTATTGAATCCGTTGAATCCAAAAGGAATGAATGATCCAAGCGATCAATCAATGGTTGTACAAGTGCTTTCATGTCGAAATAATCAATCACCATCCCGGTTGCGGGATCAATGGTTCCGACAATTTCAACGCGCATGGTATATGAATGACCATGAATATTCTGACAACCACCTTGATGAAAAGGAAGTCGATGACCCATCTCCCAATGAAATTCTTTGGCGATTCGGGATTCCATCTTATCTCCTATGAGAAGCGGTGATGACGCTTGACATTCCGCCTCTCATGCCCCAATCTGTTGTGATGGTCATTTCAAGTGGATTGCAACGCTCAACCAAATCATCGAGGATTTTATTGGTAACCGCTTCATAGAAAATACCCATGTTCCTAAATTCAAGGAAATAGTATTTGAGCGATTTCAATTCAAGGCAAATTGCATCAGGAATATAGTCAATGGTCACGGTTGCGAAGTCCGGAAGTCCAGTCAATGGACATACAGAAGTGAACTCATGCAAGACATGTTTGATGCGGTACTGTCTTCCGACAGCGGGATTTGGGAATGTTTCTAAACGATCCATGGAATTACTGTATCTTTGTGCGGTGAAACAAACGCCTTCTGAAGGGAGGCAAAGGCTTGTAAAAATACGGGTTTTCTGCGAATTAATGAAGAATACAACTGGTCATTATCTCTATGGCAGACGCGCTGTCATCGAAGCGCTCAATGCAGGCAGAGAAATCGAGAAGATTTTTGTGCAATATGGCGCCTCCGGCGATGCAATTGAAGAAATACGAATGAAGGCAAGGCAGTCAAATGTAGCTTGCGCAATTGCCGATAAAATGAAATTCAATGACATGGAACGCCGCATCCCTCTTGAAAGAGGGTCTTCACAAGGAGTGATTGCACTTACAACAATGATCGATTATCTGGATCTTTTCGATCTTCTCGATGCTGGATTGTCAGGGATGCCAAATCCACTAATCATTGCACTAGATGAAATCAATGATCCTCATAATGTTGGTGCAATAGCTCGATCTGCTGAATGTGCAGGTGCTTCAGGCATGATCATTCCTACGGAAAATTCAGCTCCAATCACTCCTGCGACCTTTAAATCTGCTGCCGGAGCAATGGAATTCCTCCCTGTTTCCAAGGTGGATTCACTCGTCGTTGCTCTTCGCAATTGCAAAGCTGCGGGTTATGAAATCATTGGAACCGATGGATCTGCTGAACTCAATTATACTGAAATGGGCATTTTCTCAGCTCCAACCATTCTCGTTATTGGTAGCGAAGGCAAAGGTATGAGACCTGCCATCCGCAAAGAATGCACCAAACTGATTCGCATTCCAATGCATGGCAATGTGGAATCTCTGAATGCTTCCGCCGCCGCATCCATCATATTGTTTGAAAGGGTCAGACAAGCGAGTTTGTGATCATGAGAATCATCTGTCTTACCGAAGAAACAACTGAAACTCTCTATGCAATAGGTGCCGATGAACTCATCGTCGGCATCTC
>DBCJ01000115.1 GCA_002293005.1 Ignavibacteria bacterium UBA961
TGCCGGGTCATCTTCTTCACAAAATGCCTCAATCCCTTAAAGATTGAGGCTTTTTGCGTTTATTGCCAACCACTTGCATAACTTTTATTTAGTTATCACAACCTTTCTTTTTATTTTGCGCTAGTTATTTTTGTCATGCTCACCACATGATACCCATATTGGATTCATTATGACTTCCACTAGTCTGGTATATGGTGAATTATGGCTTCAAAGAAGAATATTCAACCCTTCTACAAAAATTGGTTTTTCTGGATACTTGTTGCTGTCGCTTTAGGCTACTTCTCAACTAGAGATACCAATAAACCCGCCCCAGCTGTTGATTATATGACAGCACTCCGTGAAAAAGCCTTTGCAGACCTAGATAGTGGCATCGTCAGTGATAAATTACTGAATGCAAAAACATCAGAAGATGAAAGAGATGAATTATTTGTTCGTATCCCACTCGAACGACTAAAACCAGGTACAGTTTTGGATTTTGGAGTAAAAGAAGATTCCAACAAGAGTATAACCGTAACAATTCTATCTGAAAAATCTGCGGAAGTTTCTGTAGTATCCTCAAATCCTACTCAGGACATCTCCGAAACAGGTACTTATGCAATTCAAATATTTGAGGGTTCTCAAATACTTACTGATAATATTGATCATCCCCTCATTCAAAAACCCGCAATAATTCTTGAAAATCTTTCATATGGTGCGGACAAAGGTCATCCAGCCTTGAGCAAGAAGTACTGTATAGCGAAATCAAAAAATATTAATGGAATGGAATCTGCAGTACTTAGAATCTTCCCATGGTTCGATCCTACTAATTACCCGAGTAAGGCACAGGAATTTTCATTCGCAGATAATCAGATACTATTTGGTCTTAGTGTAAAAAGGTGATTATACTTAACGAAGTGCCGATAGAATTGACATTCTAGAAGCTTTTAGAGCCGGTAGAAATCCACCTACAAAACCCATGACGAGTGAAAATATCATTGACCCGGAGAATACAGAACTCGTCATTGAAAAGCTGAATGACAATTCTGTGAATGAACCAAAATTCAATGTGGATATAGAAAAGAATTGAAGTATTGAAGCCATTCCAATTCCTATGATTCCTCCCAATAAAGCAGTAATAATTGATTCAATCAAAAATGCCGTCAAGATTGAACTTCTTCCAAATCCCAATGCTCTTAATGTGCCGATTTCTGTTGTACGGTTCGCAACTGCTGCATACATCGTAATCATGGCCCCAATCATTGCGCCTACGCTGAAAATCACGGTGATGGTGATACCCAAGATTTGAATGAACATTCTCATTGCTTCCGACTGCTTCTCGAAATATCTTCTCTCATTTTCAGGTTCATATTGATTCAATCGTTTGTCACCGGCAAACAATATCTTCATCATTTCAATATCAGCATCAGATGTTTTTCGAAAAGTCAATGTAGAAAATGCTTCTCTATTAAATGCCAATTGTAATTGTCTAACATCACACCATAACTCAGATTCAAATCCGGATTTCTCTGCTTCCATTTCTCCAACAATAGTCCACTCATCTCCACCAAACTTAATCTTGTCCCCGATATCTATCTTATCGAATGTCTTTACAAGCGCCGTTCCTACTATCAACTCTCTAGAACCAAAGGTGAACATTCTACCTTTTACAATTGTGATTTTATTCCGAATGCTCATTGCTGTTTCTGAAACGCCACGCACTGCAAGATTACTTATTCCTCCATCTTTTTTTGGTGCATTGATGACAGTCACACCATCATATGTCATCAGTGCATTTCCCTTCTCATCTTTCTGCACAAATTGCAATGTCGAAATCAAATCTGCCGTTGGTCTATCTATGATACTCGTTATCTCACCGGTAGATGACTTCCTTGTTATGACCACATTGTCTTCCGAACCCGTTGTTGCCAATGTTTTTCGGATTCCATCAGCCATCATGAGAACTGCCGCAAAAACAAATACAACTAATGCAATACCACCAATGGTAATTCCTGCAGTGAGTTTTCTTGCAACAAAGTTCTTGAGAATATAATAGAATGGAATATTCATGATCAACCCGTAAATCGAAGTCCGTCAACAATTTTCATTGTGAGGGCGCGATACAGTGGAATGATTGCGGCAATGACACCAACTATCAAAGCTGATGATCCTGCCAAAATATAGGTGGAAGTTTCTATGATGAATACAGGAAACCAACCCCGCGGAAGAAATGATTCAAAACCTTGAACAATTGGAATGAGTAATGCAATACCAATACCGGCACCAAGCATTGAAATAGTCAATGCCTCACCTGCAATGAATGCAAAGAGATGTCCCCCGGTAAAACCAAGAGATTTAAGCACTGCATATTCTCTCGTTCTTTCTCGGGATGTCATGATCATCGTATTGCACAATACAAGTAAAATGATGCCAATGATGAGATAAGACATGATATTGATTGCACCGATGATTGCGCCCGATGATGACACAAATCCCTGCTGGAATTGTCCCTCGGTCTCAGTCTTCGTCTCAGCCGCAGAATTCTTGAATAATTGATCTATCTTCAGTGAGATTTCCGCTGAGCGCGATGGGTCATTGATTTTCACAACATAATATCCTACTTGATCCGCACGCGTAGGATCATCCTGTTTCATACGCTCATTCAGATATTCCCAATGAAAAAACATTTGCGTTGCATCATCTGTCTTTGAACGAGGAGTATAAATTCCTTTCACGGTGAATTGCCATGATCCCGGATAAATATCACCTTCCATATTCATGATATCACCAATCTTCAAACCATAGCGCTTCGCAGTTTCAATACCGACAATACAAGCACTTCGATCAGTTTTGAATGCCGAGATTTCAGTGGATGTCAACTTATACTCGGGATATAAAGACAATAAGGTTTCAGGATCACAACCTTGTCTTGCAAAAAATTGATCTTTGTCAATATATGTTCCACCAAACCAATTCAGCCAAGAGACGGTACTGACACCGGGTATTCCGGCAATCTTTTCTTTATATGCATAGGGAAGCGGAAAAATGAATGACACCGCTTGTCGTACAATCAAACGATTTGGTGAAGATGCCGCAACTCCGGAATTCCATGCAGTGACAACAGTGCGAAGCATACCGAATGCAACAACCGCAACAGATATCCCAACTATCGTCAAAAGCACACGCAATGTGTGACGAAATGCATTCTTCACGATGAGTTTGGTCATGCTCATGATTGACCCTGAGGAATGAGATCACCCTTCTCCAAATGATGAATGATACGCGCACGATTTGCGGCACTGGGATCATGTGTGACCATTACGATTGTCTTTCCGAACTCTTTGTTTAATCGCTCAAGCAAAGTGAGAATTTCTTCAGCAGAAACACGATCCAAATCTCCAGTCGGTTCATCAGCTACGAAGATATCGGGATCTGAAGCAATCGCGCGAGCAATCGCAACTCTTTGTTCTTGTCCACCCGATAATTGTCGCGGATAATGATCCATGCGGTCGGCCAAACCAACCACACTCAAAGCCAATTCTACTTGTCTTCTTCTTTCCGATTTGCTGAGTGGCGTTAGCATCAAAGGCAATTCTACATTTTCAAATGCAGTGAGAACAGGAATCAAATTATAGAATTGAAAAATGAATCCGATATGTCTGGATCTCCATTTGGCAAGTTCGGTTTCTGTAAGTACTCCAATATTAGTTCCGGCAATCATCACCTCGCCTTGCGTGGGACGATCGATTCCAGCAATGATATTCAGAAGTGTGGTTTTGCCTGAACCGGATGGACCCATCAATGCAACAAAGTCACCTTGTTCGATATCAATGGATAAATCTTTCAAGACCGTGATTTCTTGTTTTTCACGCTTATATGTTTTTGTCAAATGTGAAATTGAGATGAGTGCGGACATGATTTATTCCTTCTCCATTGTTATGGATGTGCCGGTCGATAATTCTTCCATACCGGAAGTGATCAAAGTTGCACCGGGCGCAAGACCTGCAATTACTTCATAATAATCACCAAATGTTTTTCCGGTTTTTATGACTTGCTCTTGGGCTTTGGAGCCGGGTCCTACGATGAAGACCAATATCTTGCCATTCACATTGATGACAGCACTTTTTGGAATGAGAATTTTCGGTGTTTCTTTCACGGTATTTCCTGCATCATTGCGCAAGAAATTTACTTTTGCGGCCATTTCGGGAAGTACTTTATCATCGATTTCATTGAATCGGATTTTTACTTTCACTGTGCCTTTGCCTCTATCTGCAGTAGGAATGATTTTGCTGACAAAACCAGGATATCGTTTGTCTGCTATTGCACTCACTGAAATTTCCACCGGTTGATTCTGAGAGATTTTGGAAAGCGAAGATTCGGATACATCCGCTTCTACTTCAAGTGATGACATATCAGCCAATGTCACTACAGCGCCTCTGGCACCGGCCGCCGCACCGAGAGCGGTAATCACTTCCCCGACATTTGCATTTTTGGTTAATACGGTACCATCGAAAGGAGCTCGGATAACGGTATTTTCAACTTGTACGCGAGCCGCTTTGATGGCTGACTCTTGTGCTTTCAATTGTGCTTGAGCAGATCTGATCTGAGCTTGAGCTCTCTTTAATCGCCCTTGAGCAATGTCAAATTCTGCCTGTGTTCCCGCTCCACCGGAAAGCAATGATTGCTGTCTTACGAATGCGGTATTTGCTTCATCGTATTCCGCCTGAGCATTAATCAAAGAAGCATTGATCACATCCACTTGTGCTTGCTGTTGCGACAAAAATGCCTGGACATCATTGCTTTCAATTTTCCCAATGATATCACCGGACTTTACTTTGTCGCCCTCAATCACATATAATGCTTCGAGTCTTCCGGTGGCTTTGGATGAAATGGCGGCTTTTACTTGCGCAACCACATATCCTTGTCCGGTCAAGATTGCATCCTGTCCTGAAAGTGAAGAAGAAGTGACGATCAATGTTTTGACTTTGACTGAGGAATCACTGAAGAAAAAATATCCCCCAATCAGAACAATCAGAATCACGATGATGAGATATGTTCTTTTCTTTGATGATGCTTTATTTCCATCTCTATCAATTTTGAGGGAGGACAAATCTGCAGTTGAGGCGCTTTGATTCATGATATGCATTCAATATGTGAATATGCTCTAATTCTGAACATTCCGAGATTTCACCAACATCGGGAAAAGTGCTGCCACAGTTGTATATAAAGTAGAAGCAATGCCATATCTGAAGAAAAAACTCCAGAATGTCATTTCCGTCGGTCGAATATAGAAGAAGAAATAAATCAGATTGTGAACAAATGAAGAAGCTAGAATTGCCAAGATGAAGTACAAGCTACCCAATGTCAATTCATTGTTCTTTTCTTTATAGAAGAAACCCGCGGTAAAACCGGCAAATGTTTTGGCAAGTGCATTTGTACCGATAACATCATATGAAACAATATCGAAAAGAAATCCGCACATGAATCCTGCAATGATGCCGGTGAATTGTCCTTCACGAAGTGCAATCCACACAACCAGAATTGTCAATAAATCAGGTGTGATTCCACTCACCGAAATCAGATTCAATGCAATGACATGTGCGAGAGCGAGCATCAATCCTGTTATGGCATAAATAACATAACGCAGATTATACCAAGATTGGGCAATACTTCTTTCTTGAAATTCCGACATTTCATCTATCCTTTACTTGGGGTATCATTGGTTTTCCAACTTTATTGTTCTCGCGCTCAAGTAAAACCCGCTCAGGATTTGGAAGTAGTTTCATTACGAATACCTGTTCCAATGTTATGAAATTCACTGCCGGTTTCACGAGAATTCTACGAAAGAGCGAGGTCCCATCATCACGAGTTTCCATCACGGTTCCAATTTTGATATTGGATGGATATCTATTGGAATAACTTGAGGTCAATACTTCGTCTCCAACCTGAACATCATAGGACTTGGGTATATTTTTCATAGTCAAAGCATCTTCTCCATCCCAAATCAAAATCCCATCTATCCGTGACCGCTGAATTTTTCCTGCGATTCTACTTTCTCGATTGATGAGCAATCGCACGACAGAATAATCATCGGATGTTCCAACCACCAATCCTACAAGACCGGCATCTGTAACAACCGGCATGCCGACTTCCACTCCATCATCTTCACCACGATTGATCGTGGCATAATTCCTTGCTTCAGTTGTTGTTTTCCCTACGATATCAGCTGTGATCAACGGAATTGTTGATGCCTTCTTGAATTCCAACATTTTCCGCAATTTGGCATTTTCGATGATGGATTGTCTGATCTTTGCTCGCTCATCGCTCAATTGCAAATTGAGTTCACGCAAAGCCGCATTCTCATTTTTCAATGCTATTGGATTTGGAATCCATGAAAATGCACTTTGCATCCAGCCGATGCCACCAACGACGATGGAACGATAGCCACCCAATTCCGTGGTATTACCAAAATTCATTATGATTAATGAAATGAAGGTAAATCCACAGAGAGCTGCATATTCTTTGAATCTAAAGAGAAATTCAAGCAGTCTACGCATGATTGAACAGTTCAGTCATCAATGGAACAAGACAATTGATTGTATTCGCTCGGAATCTCATTGATTTCCGAATGTGTATTTCGAATCGTATATGAAAATTCTTCTTTCAACTTTTCGCTTGAGCGATGCTCAGCATACAAAATGGTCGCAGATGTGGAATGTCTGTGAATCCATGAAGTGATGATTTGGATTTCATCAACTTCGATTGGATCGAGTCTTTCGACAATATCATTTACCGGTCCGCTCGAATCTGTATAATATAGTTCTTCCATCAATGCATGAAATCGAGAAAGATCGGCTTTTCTTCCAATGATTTCTTGATGAGCGAGTTTTCCTGCTTTAATGAAAAACACTTCGATGGTTTTGTCTCGTGAATTCGCATCTAAAATTATGATGGTATTATTGTGAGTCACCGAAGTCGAAACTTCTGCTCTGCGATCGAATAATCTTCGTAATTCATTCAATCGATTCCTGAGCATGGTGGCATTTTCAAATCTCAATGCCTCTGCTTCCAAAAGCATTTCTTCTTCCATCCTTTCGAGGAGTCCACCGCCTGAACCACTAAGAAAATGTCTGGCTCTATCCACTTCCTGCAAATATTCTTCGCGAGATTGAATCTCTGCGCAAGGAGCACCACAACGCTTGATCTGATGATAAAAGCAAGGTTGCTTCTCAACTGATGGTCGAAGCATTTCAGTGCATTGTCGCAAACCAAAAGAACGATAGACAGTTTCAACAACTTCGCGTGCAAGTGTTCCACTTCTGAATGGACCGAAATATTCCGCCCCATCATTCATGATAGTAGGCGACCATTCAAGTCGCGGAAATGGATCATTCACATTGAGTCGCAAGAATGGAAATCGACGCATCTTCTTGCTTGCAGTATTGAACTGCGGTTTAATGCGTTTTATTTCTTTTGATTCAAGTAAAAGAGCCGCAAGTTCTGTTCCTGTCACTTCATGATGAATAGCATGAACTTGCTTTACCATTCGCGCAATCTTTTGCGGATGCTGTGCACCGGCTTGGAAGTATGATCGTACACGCTCTTTCAGATTCTTCGCTTTACCGACATAGAGAATATTATTGTCTTTATCGAGCATCTTATACACACCCGGTTCATCGGGTAATTCAGCAAGTGTTGACTCAACTCTTTTGATTGCCGCTGGAGGCGTATGAAATTGCTCTATGCGTTTATTTTGGAATCGAAGCAATTCATCGATGGTTTCAATATCATATTCACTCTCAAGCGATTCCAGAAATTGCAAAAGGAAAAGCGCGGTCGCCTTTGCATCTCCAAGCGCTCGATGTCGATTCTTGATTTCAATGCCAAAATGTGATGCAACGGCTCCAACATTTTTTTTGAGCGACATCGGAAGTATTCTTCTGGCCAACTTGCATGTACATAATTGTGGTATGAGCGGAATGGATAAATTCAAACGACGCAGGGATCGCTGAATGAAATTCCAATCAAAACTCACATTATGTGCCGCAAAAATAGCACCGGGCATCGCGAGCATTTCAGAAATCGTGGGCATGATTTCATGTGCTTCTGATCCTGTCGCCGCCATTGCATTGCTAATGCCTGTCATCTGTTCAATGAATGGCGGTATGAACTGATGTGGATTTATGAGTTCAGAATATTCTTTGACTATTTCACCGCCTTGAATCACCACGCATGCAATCTCCATGATGCGATGATCTTCGGCATCGTGGCCTGTTGTTTCAACATCCACGACGATAATTGGGACTTCCCAAAATGATTTCATGCTGAATTGTACTTTCCGGGGAAATCCCCGCTTTTCATATCACTTCATCAAAT
>DBCJ01000012.1 GCA_002293005.1 Ignavibacteria bacterium UBA961
ACATTGAATGCGCCTTGTTCGGACAATAATCTATTTGCAACTATTGTTGTTCTACCGGTAAGAGGAGCAATCAGTATTGATAATGAAGAAGTCGGCTTGATTTCCATTCCAAGAGCTGTCGTTAAAAATGCTGGTGCAAGGAATGTGGATGTCAGGGGGAAAGTACCGCTCGCTGAATCAAACACGCCAACATAATTTCTACCATCAGTGAATTGTGTACGGAAATCCACGAGCAAACTATGATTCATTGTTGGGCCTGCTGCAATACCGGCTTGAGAAACAAAGATGACACGATCATCACTCTTTCGAAATTCCACATCGCCGATTTTTGTCAAACCATATCCCAGCTCGAGATAATTATTCCAAGTATAATTATCTCTGATATAGTTTGCTTTATACATGCCAAGTCCAATGATAGAAATAGAACTATTTCCACCGGCTGTCCAATTCAGAAGTCCTACTTGACTGAAAGTAAAGTTCGTAATACCTGAAACTATCCAACCCTCATCTTTCTTTGCAGCATTCAATGGTGTTGTAACGCGTTTCAGTGAATCAACAAGACCCTGACCTACTGTTTGCGAATATACATGCACATGTCCCATGACCATACAAGTCATGGCCATGAATATTCCTCTATACTTCATACTATAATTTCAATTACATTTTGAGTAACCATGCGAAAATCAGTGGAGCAACGATTGTTGCATCTGATTCCACTATGAATTTCGGAGTATCAATATCCAATTTACCCCATGTGATCTTCTCATTCGGAACCGCACCTGAATATGAACCATAACTAGTGGTTGAATCAGAAATCTGGCAGAAATAACTCCAGAAAGGAATATCTGACATTTCCATGTCTTGATATAGCATTGGTACTACGCAAATAGGGAAATCACCTGCAATACCACCACCAATCTGGAAGAATCCAATGCCTTTTCCTGTAGAATTCTTCACATACCAATCTGAAAGCCACATCATATAATCGATACCGGATTTCATTGTGGTACTTATAAATTCACCTTTGATGCAGTATGAAGCGAAGATATTTCCCATGGTGGAATCTTCCCAGCCGGGTACGATTATTGGAAGGTTCTTTTCAGCAGCTGCAAGCATCCATGAGTTCTTTGGATCAATTTCATAATATTGTTCAAGTTCACCCGATAGCAACATTTGATACATGAATTCATGTGGGAAATAACGCTCTCCCTTGGAATTGGCATCATTCCAGACGCGGAACAAATGTTTCTGTAAGCGACGAAATGCTTCTTCTTCGGGAATGCAGGTATCGGTTACACGATTGTAATGATTCTCAAGTAAATCCCACTCATCTTGAGGGGAAAGGTCGCGATAATGAGGTACTCTTTTATAATGGGAATGAGCCACCAAATTCATGATGTCTTCCTCGAGATTCGCTCCTGTGCATGAGATAATCTGCACTTTGTCCTGACGAATCATTTCAGCAAGGGTCTTGCCCAATTCAGCTGTACTCATCGCACCTGCAAGCGTGATCATCATCTTTCCGCCTTCGGCCAAATGGGTTTCATATCCTTTTGCGGCATCAACCAAAGCAGCTGAATTGAAATGAAGAAAATTACTTTCAATGAATTGTGAAATCGGACCTCTGTTCATGGCGATGTTCTTCAAATGATTATGAGTTAAATTTGATTATACTTTGGTCTTATCGAGTTTCATCACTCGATGAAGCATACATTTTTTTGCAGAGCATGGAGAGTTGTTTGCATTCATCTTCATCAATTGTCTTGCTGATTTCTGAAAGCATTGCAAAAAAGAGTGGATCAACCTTTTCCATCACTTCCATTCCAGAAGGAGTGATTCTTGCGAGAGACAATCTTCTGTCTTCTTTGACGCGAATTCTTTCGACAAATCCCTTCTTTTCCAGACTATCTATTTGTCGTGTGACATCGGTTGTTTTTTCGATTAAATTTTTCACGATTTCAGTTCGTGACATACTTTCAGGAAATGCTCTTTTCAATAATCGAAGTATGGCATATTGTCCGCCATTGATATCCAGTGGGGCACATGCTTTGTCAACCTGATGTCGCAAATATTCCGCGGCCATACTGATGTCCAAAATCGCTTCCAAAGCAGGAAAACGATATCTGGATTGATGTCCATTATGTTCTTGACCGGGCATGCTTTACCGAATAATATGATCTATGTGATGTACAGTTGATTATTCTCAGAAAATCCAAGAATCAACCGTAATTGAAAAGGTAATGCAAACATAGTATTTTGCGGACTGTTACACGAGGATTTATGAGTTCTTCCAGTCGAATTCGCATTGATGCAATGGATTGTCCATCAGAAGAAGCCATGATTCGCATGGCTTTGCAAGATGTGTCCAAAATTCACTCCATGAAGGCAGATTTTCCAAATCGAATATTAACGATCATACATGATGCTGATCTTGATGTCATCATGGAACGACTCCATCCTCTCGGACTTGGAGCAAAGCATGAAGAAACCACTGATCATCAAGGTATTATCAATGAATCGGGAAATCAGGCTACTGCACTGAAATCTGTATTGATTATCAATGCAAGTCTCTTTTTCATTGAAGCGATTGCAGGATATATTGCCGGGTCCATTGGACTTTTTGCAGATAGTCTCGACATGCTCGCCGATGCAATGGTATATGGTCTTTCATTGCTTGTCATTTCAGGATCCAGAGCTTTGAAAACCCGAATAGCCACATTGAGCGGATTCATGCAATTGAGCTTGGGTATTTTTGGTTTTTTTGAATGTTTGAAGAGAACAATTCTTGGAACGGAAGTACCTGAATATTCCACCATGATCATTATTTCATTCATTGCAATGGCCGGTAATCTCATGAGTATGCGAATACTACAAAAACAACAAAGCGATGAACCGCATATGCAAGCAAGCATGATTTTTACATCAACTGATGTACTTGTCAATGCAGGAGTTATCCTCGCAGGAATGTGCACGCTTTATTTTGGGTCCACATATCCGGATCTTATCATTGGATTTATAGTCTTCGGATTTGTGCTCAGAGGAGCATTCAGAATTCTAAGACTTCGTTAATTTTTGTAAATTCGGTAAGGTTTTCCACATCTTATTACACTTATACACATGGAGTATGCGGTTGTAACTTTTTTCCGAATATCAGCTCCTTGCCATTGCACCACGATAGAAATTCCGTATGAAATTCATTCTGACTCTACTAATTCTTTTTACACCTTTAAATCTCTTTGCTCGAGAAGGCAAGGAACTTACAGAATTACTTAGAAAAGGAAATGCACAACATGATGTAGGTAATTATGATCAAGCCCTAATATTCTATAAGAAAGCACTGAAGCATGATAGCATATCCGGATTGGTTCAATATGAAATGGCCTATACCTTGCTTGCAATGAAACGCTTTGATGAAGCCGCTCAGTTTAGTCGGAAAGTCATTGATCTTGACAGCAAGCAGCAACAAGGAGCATATTTGATGCTGGGCTCAGCATTGAACATGTCCGGAAAAATCCCAGATGCGATTCAAGTTTATCTTGAGGGTTTGACGAAGTTTCGGACAATGCATCAATTACATTATAATCTGGCATTAGCATATTATGATATTGGTAATTTGACAAAGTCCGAAGAAGCATTGTATCGAGCACTGCAAATGCGACCCGGTCATTTGAATAGTCATGTACTTTTGGGGAATGTATTTTCGAATAGAGGTGATAATATGAGGGCGGCATTATGCTATGCTTATGTATTATATCTTGATCCTGAAATTTACAATGCATCTTCAATTGAGGAAATGCTTCATTCCAAAATTGAATCAATTTTTGACGCATCTGGTGGTCAATTGCACATAGGAATGTTTCCCGGTGATTCTATTTTTCAGAGTGTTTATACATCTCTTAATGAAATAAAACAGAGATCTAAGGATTCTACTTTTACAAATACTTTGTGCCTGTTCCTTGGTAGTCTGCAATCTCTCATAGAAAAAGGACATCCTCTTTGGTCGGATCTGTATGCGCATACATTTTATGGTTTGCAGAACTCAGGACATTGCGAAGCATTCTCGCATAGTTTGTCAAGTTTGAACACTGATTCTGAAAATGAATCATGGATGCGTTTGAATCAGGCCAAAGTGCAAGAAATGCGTTCTTGGATTGATTCGCATCAGCCACCTCAAAAGATGAATCATATTTTGTTTGGTGGAAGATCGGTATTCAAATGAGGTAATTCATTCCATCGCGTCGTATAAGCCGGTGATTTTCTGTCCCTGCGCATATTCCATCTGCGTTTATTTCCTCCAGGCCCTCCACTGGCTCCACTGCGAATCATTCTTCTTCCATATCGTAGATTGATACTGTCCACTGCCTCCATCAATGCGGAATTGCGAACGATGTTTTGTTCGATGAAGAGAGACTGTTGCACACTTTCTTTCGGACAAATATCATGGAGCATCACACCGCATTTTTTGTAATGATATCCTTCTTTGTAGATCCTCTTTACACCTTCAATAGCTGCATGCACCAAATCGGGAGAATATTGTGTGGGAATTTCACATTTTACCGTAGTTGAATTGGCATATTGAGGATATTTCGGTGAGAAATGATTCGTGCGGATAGAGATGGAAATCGCACCGCAAACCGTTCCTTGTGCGCGAAGTTTCACTGATGCACTTTCTGCATGTCTTGCAATTGCTTCTGTGAGTTCATGCAATTCCGTGACATACTCTCCAAAGCTTCTAGAGCAGACTATTGTTTTCTGTTGAGGCAAATCATCAATGCTGATGCATGAAATTCCATTCAATTCATGCACCATGCGCAAGCCGACAATCGTGAATTCTTTTTTTATCCATTCCTGAGGGGCATATTTCAAGTCTTTGGCATTCATGATCCCTGCGCCTTTATAGCGTGGTGCCGTTCTATATCCAACACCCCAAATATCTTCCACCGGAATTTGCTCCAGCCATGCATCTTGTTCAATGGGATCCTCAGGAAAAACAAAAACTCCTTCGCATTCCTTTCTTTTCTTGGCTATGCGATTTGCAATCTTGGATAATGTGCGTGTTGGCCCAACACCGATTCCAACCGGAATACCGGTCCATTGCATCACCGTATCGCGAATCTCTTGACAATATGCAGTACGGTTCGAATATTGGATATGATCAAGATCCAAAAATGATTCATCAATGGAATAGACTTCAAGATTGGGAGTGAACATAGAGAGTGTTTCGACCACACGATGACTCATATCCCCATAGAGTTCATAATTGGAGGAAAATACTTGCACATCATGTGCCTCGACAATATCCATGATTTTAAATAATGGATCCCCCATTTTTATTCCGAGTGCTTTGGCTTCATTGGACCGAGCAACGGCACAACCATCATTATTGGAAAGTACTATGACGGGAACGCCTCTCAGCGCCGGTTGAAAAACGCGTTCACAACTCACATAAAAGTTATTGCCGTCAACAAGTGCAAAGACCATGATTCATCGGAATTTTTGAATGCAGGAAGTGACCACGCCCCATATGCAATCACCGGAATTTTCATTGAGTGTTACGGTTCCATATTTTTCATTTTCGGCATGTAAGAAGCATTCGGAACCACGCATTTCAATTCTTTTGATAAGAAATTCATTGTTCACGATTGCAACAACAATATCACCGGACTGAGCTTTGAGTGATCTGTCCACGACAACAAGCGAGCCATCTGAAATGCCTGCATTCACCATCGAAGTACCACTCACCTGTACGAAAAATGTTGCCGTTTTGTTTTGGATCAGATATTCGTCGAGTGAAAGTCTTTTGTCAATATAATCCTCGGCAGGCGATGGAAAACCGGCACTCACACCTGATAAAAAGAGCGGATAAGAACTATCCGGAGGCGATTCTTTGAATCCCATTATCGTTAAAACTGTGGCTTCTTTTTTCATGATATCAGGTGATTTTCAGGAGTGATTTATGTACTATCGCAAACTATGGAATTGTATGCATTTATTTGAAGTATCTTGTTCACATTAGAATATTTCTGAATGTGAGATTGATTCTAGGTTCATGCACGATAGTACTTTTGGGTAATGCATGTTGCCAAGAATGCTGTGTTTGACCTCGCATGATGAGCATGCTTCCATGTTCTAGTCGAATATTTATGCGCTCTTTTGAATTGCGATGTTTGAAAGCAAATATGCGTTCCGCGCCGAAAGAAACTGATGCAATGATAGGTTCTTTGCCAAGTTCCCGCTCATCATCGCAATGCCATCCCATGCCATCTTTACCATCATGATAGTAATTGCAGAGAACGGAATTAAAGGTCGCATTCGACACTTCCTCACATAATTTTTTAATCATCAACAATTCTTCTGTCCACTTCAATGGCTCCCGACGAATTCCGCTATAGGAATATGCTGCTCCAGGATCACCATACCATGCGCTCTTTCGATTAAGAGTCAGTGTTTTTCCGAACATTTTTACGGTGTCATTCGACCAAGCGATGGAATCGGTCAGAATGTCAAACCAAGACGGATTTGACAGAGGAAGCAAATCACCGGGATAATATATGGCCTCGCCATCATGAGGAAGTAGGGAAATTGCAGTATTATTCATGCCGATAAAACCCATGTTTTCAGTTTTCGGTTCCATGTCTTTTGTCTATTTTGTGGTCATTACAATGTCATCAAGGAGTTATATATGAACATATTTTACACTGCACTTCTATTTTTGATCATGAGTATGATCGCGAATGCTCAACAATTACCGAAAGAACCCATTCCCAGTGGTTTGGAATCTCATGATCGGGGTATTTCAAGGGAAATTGAAGCATTGAATCATCAACTGAGGCATGATCCTTCATATAGACCCATCCCGAAGATTCAAAGAAAACAGAATGGAGAGGCAGGATTAGGCATACATGATATGCCCGATACTGCATGTGTGCAAATCATTCCCATTGTGTTTCATGTATTTCATCCAAAAGGAGAAGCCGGTGTTCCACTTGCTCAATTGGAATATGCAATCGAAGATTTGAATCGCACATTTGCCGGAACGGATGCCGATTATGGAACCGTGAATCCCGTTTTCAAAAACACGAAGTCATATTCAAAAATCAGATTTGCACTTGCAAAAAGAGATCCTTATGGAAAGCCCACCAATGGCGTGATGTATTATCAAGATCGCCAGGGTGGATTTGGCAATATCGGACCAAGCTGGGAAAATCAAATTCGCACTTATGCTTGGGACAATTATAAGTATTTCAATGTCTATGTTCAGAATGATATATATGCGAATAATGTCTTCAACAATTCCGGGGTATGTTGGTATCCATCAACTTGGATGAGTGATAATGATATCGCTCGCATGGTGTACAATTATGTATATCTCGGCAAAGGTGGTTCATCGTATAATTACTTGGAGTTCAATCAAACATTCACGCATGAGGTTGGACATTATCTCGATCTTCGCCATACATTTGAAGGAAGTTCATGTACGGGTGCAGGTGATTTGTGTGATGATACTCCTCCGACGGATATCGCGGCCGCCGGTTGCGATGCAACTCGATGCAATGGAATCATCAATGGTGAAAATTACATGGACTATAATACTGCTTGTTATAAGAATTTCACGATTGATCAAGTTGCACGCATGGACGCCGCTATGAAGCATCCAGGAAGAAGCACATTGTGGCAACCATCAAATCTTGTGGCAACGGGTTTATTGTCTCCAAATAGCAAAGACACTTGTTTGGATTCTCCTTTCATTTCATATTCAACTCAGCACTTGAGAGAATCCTTGAATAATGATGGTTCTTTGGATGGCGGTTCAATCATCATTTATGCGAGCAATGGCGCGAAGTTTGGCATGAAGGGAAAAACTTTGATTACGGGAGAGCATTATTCTCCGATTGAATTGCCGGATGGACTCAAAGAAAATATTGCTGTTTCCGATGATGGAACATTTGCCACGATGACTATTTCAGGAAAGGCCCTGAAGCATGCATCAAATGATACAAAGGCTTCGCTCACATTCACATTGTTTGAAGAAGCATTTGCTGAGGGTGTTGATAAGGCAATCGTGAATATGTCAACACAATTGCGTCTGGAGTTCAGAGATCCTTGGAAGAAGACATGTGTGGATACATATGTTCGAGCAAGTGCAGACACAACATGGAATCTTTTTGAATTGCAAGGTCCATTCCCACGCTATTATGGCATGTGGAAGAATAATGAAGTGTATGCTATTGAGAACTATGGCCGTGGTTTCATAACTGAATCTGCGATGAGCTCAAAAGTGGTCTTCCTCGAGCCGGGCACTGTGATTGGTCCCGACAATACATGGAATCAAGGAGGCGCACCTATTATATTGCATGGTCCGGAGCATACAGCGCTTGATGGAAAAACCGGATATGTGGGATTTCGTATTCAAGTCGGTGATGCCTTCCATTATGGATGGATGCGCATGGCGATATCAGCAACAAATGGATGCACATTGCTTGAATATCAATACAATGAAAAACCAAATGAAGGTATTGCTGCCGGTGCGGATTGCGCAATTGCATTATCCGCAGAAGAACAAGTCATGGTTGAATCATTTACCATCAAGCCGAATCCAACGAATGACAAAATCATGATTGATTTCAAAAGTGATATGCCTATAGGTGGAGCATTTGTGATCCATTCAATGACCGGCATTGAAATGAAGCGCATTGCACTTGAGCAATCATTGCAGGAAATATCATTACAGGATTTGGCTACAGGAATGTATGTGATCTCTCTGATCGATCAAGCAGGACATCGCATTCGTTCACAATCAATTATCAAACATTAAGGGAAGAAACATGAAAGAGAATCAAGTAGATCGCAGACAATTCATTCGCACCATGGGAATATTACCCATTGTTTCAGGCGCGGTGATGATGAGCTTATGCACATCAGGATGTTCTGATGATAATCCTACAAGTCC
>DBCJ01000066.1:0-780 GCA_002293005.1 Ignavibacteria bacterium UBA961
TTTCGGTGATGGATGTGCATCATTTAGTGCAACAGGAAAAGGCACCATTTGTAATATGGGTGCTGAGATTGGAGCAACCACATCAATCTTCCCATGCGATGAATCCATGATGCGCTATTTGCGTTCAACTGATAGAGCTGATATTGCAGATTTGGCTTCAAATGTGATGGAGCATTTGCGTGCAGATGATGAAGTTGCATTGAATCCTGAACACTATTATGACCAAGTGATTCATATTGATTTGGATGCCCTTGAGCCGCATGTGAATGGACCATTCACTCCAGATCGTGCGATGCCAATCAGTGAATTCACCAAAGCAGTGAAAGAAAATAATTGGCCTTCAGAATTACGAGTTGCACTCATTGGCTCTTGCACGAATTCAAGCTATGAAGACATGAGTCGCGTGGCTGAGATTTCTGCATATGCAGCATCTCAAGGACTCAAAACAAAGAGTGAATTCACGATAACACCGGGTTCTGAGCAAGTGCGCGCTACTATCGAAAGAGATGGTTTGCTCACTGCAATGGAATCTGTCGGAGGAAAAGTGCTTGCGAATGCTTGTGGACCTTGTATTGGACAATGGAAGCGTCATGATGTGAACAAAGGTGATAAGAATTCGATCATCACTTCATTTAATAGAAATTTCACAGCCAGAAATGATGGTAATCCCGATACACATGCTTTCGTGGCATCTCCTGAGACAGTTATTGGATTTGCTTTGACGGGAGATTTAACGATTGACTTCACGAAAGAGCCTGTCAATGGAATCATTCTCAATCC
>DBCJ01000066.1:906-4192 GCA_002293005.1 Ignavibacteria bacterium UBA961
GCGCTTTCACCATTCAAAGCTCCGAAAGCCGAAGATTATTTACATTTGCCTTTGCTTATCAAAGTGAAGGGCAAATGTACGACAGATCATATCAGTATGGCTGGTCCTTGGCTTCGCTTCCGTGGTCATCTCGACAATATTTCCAATAATATGTTGATTGGTGCCATCAATTATGTGAATGATAAAGCGAATACAATCAAGAATATGTTCACCGGTGAATATGACGAAGTGCCAAAAGTGGCACGCGATTATAAAGCGCGGGGTGCATATTGGGTTGTTGTTGGTGAAGAAAATTATGGCGAAGGTTCATCACGCGAGCATGCAGCAATGGAACCACGCTTCCTTGGTGGAAAGATCATTCTTGTGAAATCATTTGCCCGCATTCATGAAACAAATTTGAAGAAGCAGGGCATGTTGCCACTTACATTCATCAATCCCGCTGATTATGATGTATTCCGTGAAGATGATATGATTGCAATCGATATTGAACAATTGTCACCCGGAAAGAATCTTGAAATGACAATCACACATGCTGATGGTACAAGTGATACAATCACAGTAAAACAAAGCATGAATGAACAACAAATCGGTTGGTTCAAGGCAGGAAGTGCATTGAACTTGATAGCGAAGAACTCCGCTTCATAATAAGAGCGTTCAGAGATTTATGAGAAAGGATTGGCTTTATGGTCAATCCTTTTTTTTTACACTGAGCGAAGCCGAGGTGTGATGGGGCTATATGGGATTATTCCCCTCGGACGAGGGGTGCCCGTAGGGCGGGGTGGGACTCTTACTTGTGATGCGATTGATATACATGTGAAGTATCATCAATGCAATTGAAAGTAATGCTGCGAATGACGATAGAAACGAATATAATTTATGTAATTGTCTGAATTGAACAAGTGCTTGTTTTCCTGATTCCAAGGGATTGTCGAATGATCCTATACTGCTGTTTAGTGAGAGCATGGATTGCTGAATGACTATTCCATAGAGGATATATAAGATGGAAATACAGCCTATTGTGAACCACATTGACTTAAGAACTATCACCCCTGACCAATTCCTCAGAAGAATCAATGAACCCGCCATGATCAACAGAGCAATACCTTGCAATATGACCATTCTTGAGAGAATTGCTTGATTTGCCATGCCGGCCAAATCTTTTGTGGGCATGACTTTGAATAATACCGGTGCAACCCCGAAGCCAAACATGATGAGGGAACCAACAAATATCATTATTCCCACATAGAGTAATGTCGATGGGAGTATGAATCGAGTTTTAGGATGTGTAAAAAACAACTGAATCTTTTGTTTATATGTTTGTTTGTCCATATCTCCAATTTAGCCAATTTTGAACTTTAAATGATAAAAGGATACATTATGAAATACCTCATTGCATGTCTTATACTTTTGGGAACACACATGATGTCTGCGCAAGAAAGACCGGAAATCATCTATGTGTTTGATCCACTATGTGGTTGGTGCTATGGCTTCTCACCAGTTATCAAACAAGCATATGATACATATAAAGACAAAGCCGATTTCAAGGTTATCACCGGCGGGATGATCATTGGAGATCAAATTGGACCGATCGGTAAGATTGCTGAATTCCTCAAGGGAGCAACTGCACGAGTGACTGAAAGAACCGGTGCGGAATTTAGTACACTCTTCTTGGATACAATTCTCACGGAAGGAACTCAGCTTCTAAGCTCAATGGAGCCATCGATTGCAGTTCAAATTTGCAAAGCAGAAAAACCTGAACGCATTTTTGATTTCATGACAGAATTACACAAAGACATCTATATCTCAGGTCTAAAAACAGCTATTCCTACCGATTATGCCCGATTGGCGAAAAAAATGGGATTCGATGAAAAAATATTTATAAATGAATTAAATGAAAATACATTTAAGCAATTGGCAATGCAGGATTTTCAGGAAGCAGGAGCATTGGGAGTGGATTCATACCCTGCTGTACTAATAAGGATTGATGGGGTTGTCAGAGAGCTGACAAGAGGATATATGAAATGGAATGACCTAGAGAAATTAATTAATGCTGAATTACTCAAATGATAATTACTATCTTTTAAAAATACTGATTAACGGTCTTCTGGTTATAAAATGTACTGTAATGCAAAAGAGTTGTATAATGCTAAATTGAGAATATTTGGACCCGAAAATTACTCTGATAATGCCATTCGTATGCATAGAGCCATCTCTTGGCTTTATGCATGTGAAGGGAATGTAAATGATGATTTATCATTTCTATCCGGTTGGATTGGATTCAATTCTTGCTATTCTATTCCACCTGAAAAAATGGGAGAAACGGAATATGCTCGCATTTGGAGATTCATGCAAGAATTACTGGATGAAGATAGTACCAATCTTATTTCTTCATATGTATTCGATGAACAAGTCGGACTTATTGATGCATTGATGAATAATCTATATCTATTCAGAAATTTTTGGATTTCAATTCATATTCAAGAAGAAGGGTGGATGGAAGAATATGAAACGAGTAATGTACGAATGCATATCGACAGGGATCAAAAAAATACACTTAACCATTGTAATTCAATTCTGCAAAGAGTGTATGTTCTAAGAAATCAAGTAATACATGGTGCTGCAACATTTGAAAGTAGCATGAATAGAGAACAAATGAAAGTATGTAATACCTTTATGTATGGATTCTTGTTGAGGGTTATTAATGTGATGATAAAGAATAATACAAAAGACTGGGGGCAAATCAATTATCCTCCTCTGCCTTGATAATGATTGTGATGTCGCACCTAACGGTGCTGATCAACCCCAGACCAATTCAGGTCTGAATTCAAAATGCATGGTATCATAGTGATACCATTTCCCACCCCATATAAAACCATGCTTTTCGAAGATGTCCACGATGCCTTGCGGTATTTCATTGCGATAGGTTAGGATTTTGTTTTCATCGGTGCAATCGCAAACCCATTGCCAATAATGTGAGTGCTTTGTATTAATATCCATCGTTATTCCGAAACTATGAAAGCTGATTCGATTGGTGCCTGCGATATTGCGCCAATTGAATGTTCCACCAATATTCGACACATATTTTTTCCAATCGGGATGCTCATCTAATTCTTTTGAAATTTCCATTACGCGTTTGTGAATGTCGTTCACAGTGGAAATACGAATCATTTGTCGGGCTGTTTTCGGACACCATACCACTGTGGTTAAATGCTTCGAAACCTCACTTTTTGATTTTCCGTAAATTGCTTTGAAGAGCCCTTCATGTCTTATTCTCCCGGGATTATAA
>DBCJ01000059.1 GCA_002293005.1 Ignavibacteria bacterium UBA961
GGTGAGATTATCGTCGAATCTTGTTGCACTCACAAAAAAACTGTGCAATCGCGCCCAGGAATGTTGTCTATACCCATCGGACTGTATCGAGGTGAGTCTTGCCGAAATTGCATATTGATTATCGATGAGTCCGCTTTGTAATTCAATGGAGGATTTTGAAACCGTTGGAGCGAATCTATCTTCACCACTTAGTACATCACCATATTGCTGAAAACCAAGAAATTGCGAATATCGAATGGCAGATTCACGTGCTCCTGAAGCCGTGAGAACACTCACACTACCTGCCATTGCGGCCGCTCCATAATTTATGAGTCCAGCTCCGCGTTGGACTTGCACGCGATCTGTGCTCGCAAGCAAATCGGGCATATTGATCCAATAGACATTATGATCTTCGGGGTCATTTTGCGGAACACCATTGATCATCACCGCAATTCTTCTTTGATCGAATCCACGCAAAGAAATGGAGGTATAACCGATATTGTTCCCATTTTGTGAAACCGAATAGATTGAGGGGAGCATCGACAAATGCTGGGCAATGTCTTGGGTGGTATAAGAATTTTTGATTTCTTTTTCAGTCAAGTCTGAAAAAGTGACGGTAGACTTGTCATCAGCCGTCGTTGAACTCACCGTTACGCTTGGGGTGATATAGGTTTTAGACTTGCTTGAATCGGATTTGCTTTGTTGTGCAAATGCAATGGTTGATGCAAGCAGAAAGAAAATGATGCTAAACATGATGGAATCGGAATAGTGAAACTAAACTATTCCGCAAGAGGCGAGAACTCAAAATATGAGCTTGTATCGTTTTCCTACGCCGGTATTAACCGGATCAGGTTCGAAGAGTATGATCTCAGCCGAAGAATCGGCACCTCCAACGGACGCACAAACTTATGGCTTTCCTCTGATTCAAACAAAGGTTCAAAAGAATTGCGTATTTTCGCCATGTCTTTTTTTTATAGAGTTGAACATGGAAGTATTTGTTTGCAAAGGTTATTCGGGTCAGATCTATAGAGTGAATGTCAATGAGCATTTGCCCGTGAATGATGTGATCCCCGTCATAGCCGCGAGTCTTGGTTTTTACACTTCAAATGAAGAAAGAGTTGGAATGTATAATCTCACTCGAGATTGGGAATATCTGCCTCAGGATTCTCTCCTGTCTCGTGGCACAAACTCCGGTGATCTCATTATTCTTGCCGATGGCGGTGGATGTCATAAACATGAGTGATTGATCATGAAATCATTCTTGATCTTGATTGGACTCATCTTATTCTCTTGTGCGAGCGCAGATATATCAAGACATTTCTCATTTGCTTATCACAAAGATTCCAGCTCTGTGTTTTTTCGTTCCATCGAAGATTCACTTCCTCAATTGGGGTATAAGATTCAGTATTCTTCAATTGATACATTGATTGCGAGAACATATATCAAACAAGGGGCGCTCAATGAAAGAGAGATTTTGATCTCATTGATCAGAGAAGAGGGGAAAGGGAAATGCAAAGTGTATGTAAAGACCTCAACCTATTTCAGGCAAGACACCATCATTGAATATTATGATGCACAAAAAGGATTTCCTGCATCATATAGAAAAGATTTCTCGCAAATTCTGGGAATGATCGAGAGAATGGGGAAGAAAACGCTGGGTAAAAAGAAATAATCAGTCAAGAAAACGATGCTTCATCGGACCCTTCATGAGCATGCATTCAGGAGTGCTGCCAAACCATTCATAGCGCTTTCCGGCTATGAAATCGTACATGAAATTTGAAAGAAAAAGTGGAATTATTCGCATTAATCCGGAAAGAATGTTCCATTTTCCTCCCATACCTTGCAACACATGAATGATTGCCGAAGTTTTCATGTGTAAGGCATTATCCTTCCAAACAAGAATCGAATCAGGCAAATCTTCTCTCTCAATTGGAAGCTCATTGAATGTCACACCATGCAATGGAGCAAATTGCACATCATGCTTTTTCTCATGCTTGAGAATCCACTGCACGGATGCATTGCAGAGCATGCACTCACTGTCAAAGAAGATAATGATTCGATCATTCATTATTCTCAAGCCAATCAATGGCAATTTTGCTCATCATAGCAGCACCATATGGCAATGCATGTTCATCAGGGGTGAACTTTGCATTATGCAATCCAGGCATGGAGTGTTGATCATGAGGTCTAACGCCAAGCATCCAGAATGCTGCAGGAATATGTTGACCATAATAGGCAAAATCTTCTCCCCACATTTTGGGCTCAAAGTTTGTTACACCTGCCTCACCAAATAACCCCTTCGCGGTATTGATGGCAAATGTTGCCGCGCCTTCATGATTGTGCACAGCGGGATAGCCACGGAGTATCGTGACTTCACAAGTGGCTCCATGCATTGCGCATAATTGCTCGGAATGTTCTTTGATCATGATCATTGCTTTCTCGCGCCATTCTGGATCGAATGAACGCAAAGTACCTTTCATCTCGACCGTTTCCGGGATGATATTTGTGGCTGATCCACCATGAATGGAAGTGATGCCGAGGACGCCGGGTAATAGTGGATTGCGTGACTTGGTAATGAGCGATTGCAAATGCAGAATAAGTTCTGAAGCAATGAGTATTGGATCAATCCCTTGATGTGGCTGAGCGGCATGTGCGCCTTTTCCATTAATTGTCCAATAGAGTTCATCTGCGGAAGCCATTGTGGGTCCAATGCTGATTTGAACTTCTCCGCAAGGTGCATCGGGGTAGACATGTTGACCAAATATAACATCAGGTTTGGGATTTTCGAGCGCGCCTTCGGCAACCATAATACTTGCTCCACCGGGCACTTTTTCTTCACCGGGTTGAAAGAGTAATTTCACTGTCCCTTTCAATGATTGCTCTCTCTCTTTCAGTATCGATGCCGCACCCAAAAGCATGGCAGTATGTGCATCGTGACCACATGCATGCATGATGCCTTTCTTACGGGAAGCAAATTCAAGATTTGTCTCTTCTTCAATCGGCAATGCATCGATGTCTGCACGAAGCGCAATGCATCGCTCGCCCGAACCAATCAATGCTATGATGCCTGTTTCAGCGATAATGGAATGCTGGATATTCATCGATTCCAAGCGCCGTGAAATATAAGCACATGTTTCATGCTCTTGGAAAGACAATTCCGGATTACGATGTATATGTCTTCTATCTTCGATTATTTGCGAAGTTCTTTCAATTGCCGATTGCATGATATCATTCATGGTAATTTCTCAATTCAATGGAGAATGGATGTATTGTGTATGATGATTTGTTTTTGGATTTGATATGGACCATTTTTAGCAATGATCATATATACGCCTTGCGATACATCGGGAAGCATTGCATGGTGATTTCCGGACATTCTTTCATGTAAAGGCAATAAGGAAATGATTCTGCCTGAAATATCTACAATATAAGCTTCGGATAGCCCCGTGAATGGCATGCTGAAAGTGAGTTCTTTATCTGAAACTCCGATGACAAAAGCATCTTTCATTACAGAAATCAATCTACCTTGCGCAAAGCACACTGCATCCAATGTAAAGCCGGCTTGGGCTTTTGATGAATCAATGCATATTGCATTTACTTTGGATTGAATGTTCATTTGCTGATTTACAGGATCATCCAGATAGTTGGTTGCATGCAAGCGAATAAGTGATCCATTTGGAAATTCTTTTGTGGAAGTTTGACTATAAGCAAGAATACTTGCTTTTCCGGTGAGTGGGTCATTACTTATAATCGATGCATTCCATTTCGCTTGCAGAGAGCTCACTGAATCCAAAGTGAAGAGCACATTCGGATATTGCACATCGAATAGCACGCTGTCTATGCGAGGATAAGTAAGTGTTTTTTGAGTGGATAGTGCAATGTCAAAATTCGATTTTGTACCCGGAATCAATGCAATGCTTTGTGTAGCCTGACCATTAATCGTGAGTGTTGATGGCATTGTTATACCATCTCCAATCAGAAATGTGGAATAGACGGTTCCATCTTCTGCAGTGCATTTCAGTAATGCATTGACTTGGCCAATGCGATCTGGAACAAAGCCAATGGG
>DBCJ01000108.1 GCA_002293005.1 Ignavibacteria bacterium UBA961
CGTGATTGCTCTGGAACCTTCAACGGGAGAGGTGCTCGCGATTGCTTCATGGCCAACATATAATCCAACTAATCCTCAGAGTGCTACTTCGGATGCCAAACGGATTCATGGAATTACTGATATGTATGAGCCCGGTTCCACATTTAAACTTGTGACGGCAGGTGCAGCATTGGAAGAGGGTATCATCAGTCCGGATTCATGGGTAAATGGCATGAATGGCACACTTCGAGTCGGTGATTATGAAATCAAGGATTCGCATCCGATCGGGAAGGTTCGATTCACTGAAGCATTGGAGCAATCCAGTAATATCGTTTTTGCCAAATTATCCGAAAAGATAGATGATTTCAAGTTTTACAAGTATGCCAGAGATTTTGGATTCGGAATAGTATTGGGAATTGATTCCCCGGGTGAAGCTCCCGGAATTTTGAAAAGACCGAAACAATTCAGCAAGACAACCAAGAAATTCATGGCTTATGGTTATGAATTGGGAGCCACTGCATTACAAATGGTCAATGCATTTTCCACCATTGCCAATGGGGGTGTGATGATGCGCCCATTCATGGTAAAGAAAATCATCGGTCCGGATGAGAATGTGATTTCAGAAACGAAAGTACAAAGAATCAGATCCGTGCTTTCAGAAAAGACTGCAAAAACCCTAACATATATGCTCAAGCGCGTTGTTGAATATGGCACCGGTAAAGAGGCTAGAATTACAGGAATGCCAATTGCCGGTAAAACAGGAACTGCTCAGCAATTGGTCAATGGTCAATATTCCAAGCAAGATTATACTGCTTCATTTGTGGGATATTTTCCTGCTGATGCGCCAAAGGTTGCGATGATAGTCATGCTCCATAAACCCAAATCCTCGATTTATGGAGGTTCCACATCTGCTCCGATTTTCAAGAAAATTGCACAAAAATGGATTACTGCATCTCGCATTCCTGTTGAAGACATTGAAAGGAATAATGCGGGGGCAAGGCAAAGAGTGCAAGACTCGGCAATTGTTCCTGATTTGCGCGGACTCTCAATAGATCATGCACAAGAGATATTGCAACATATTGGTTTACGTATCAAGGGTGCTGATCATGGAATCATCATCAATCAATCAATTCCGGAAGGAACATGGTTGGAAAAAGGCAAGAGCATCAAAGTTGGTACGCAAGATGGCATGCTTGATGGAAAACAATCCAAGACATTTTCATTGAAAGATACAAGTGCAATCGTCAAGCAAATACCAGGTAAACCAACCATCCTCAAGCCAATGCCTGATGTACGCGGAATGAGCATACGGCGTGCATTGTCTGTATTGCATGCTTCGGGATATAAAGCTCGACTGACAGGAAAGGGGAAAGTGGTCTCACAAATGCGATCAAAGAGTAATCCGAAAGAATGTATTCTTCAAGCCCAATGATCATCCGCGTGGATGATAGGTCTTATGTACCTGTCGAATGAATTCGCGGTCGATATGGGTATAAATTTGCGTGGTGCTGATATCTGAATGACCCAGCATTTCCTGCAATGCACGAAGATCCGCGCCTCCCTCAAGCAAATGTGTTGCAAAAGAATGTCTGAATGTATGTGGATGCACATGCTTTTCTATCCCTGCATCCATCGTGGCTTTGCTGACAATGTTCCAAACGCTCATTCTTGAAATTCCCGTCCCTCTTTGATTCAAGAAGAGTATGTCATTTGTCGAAACTCCGGATTTCATGAAATGGGGTCTGACTTCCACTTGATATGTTCCAACCCATTCCAATGCAGAACTTCCGATTGGAACGATTCTTTCTTTTGAACCTTTGCCAAACACACGAATCACTTCTTGCTCCAAAAGCATGTCTCTTTGTTTGATTCCGCATAATTCAGAAACACGAAGACCACATGCATACAGTAATTCAAGCATGGCTCTATCTCGAATGCCTGCCTTTGTGGTGATGTCGGGTTGTTCCAAAATGGCAAGCATTTCATCAATGGAAAGCGTATCCGGTAAACTTCTTCGTGACTTGGGTAATTCGGCTTTTTCAGTGATATCAGTGTCGATGACTTTATTAGAAAACAAAAAGGAGAAAAATCCGCGAAGTGAGGACAATGTTCTTGTGCGAGATGATAATGCCAGACCCAATTCTTCGAGCATCAATAGGAAAGAATGAATATGCTGAATTTCAATGAGAGCGTATTTCTCCATTCCCTGATGAACAATAAAGGTGCTAAATCTTTCTATGTCGAACATATATGCTGAAACGGTATTCTCGCTCACCCCTTTTTCCAGAGCGAGAAATCTCTTATATGATTGCATTTCTCTCTTCAGTGAAAGAGGAAGCTGTGCGGATGATTCATCCATCAATGTCTATCAAGAGTAATAATTTGGTGAGGCCTTGGTTACAACCACATCATGTGGATGTGATTCTTTGAGTCCTGCACCGGTAATCTTCACAAATCGAGCATGTTCTTGTAATTCAGAAATGGTTCCGCAACCACAATATCCCATTGAAGCACGCAAACCACCGGTCAATTGATAAATGGTATCACTTGCATTCCCTTTGAATGGAACTCTACCTTCAATTCCTTCGGGAACGAGTTTTGCCAGACCATCTTCCATATCCTGAAAATATCTGTCTGCCGAGCCTTGTTGCATGGCGCCTAGTGAGCCCATGCCTCGATACATCTTATATGCACGACCTTCCAGCAGAATTTTTTCGCCTGGTGATTCTTCATGACCTGCAAGCATTCCACCAATCATCACGCAATCTGCACCGGCGGCAATAGCTTTTGCAACATCGCCTGTTTGTTTGATTCCACCATCTGCTATGACAGGAACGCCATGTTTATGTGCTTCCGAAGCAGCTTCCATGATGGCAGTGAGTTGAGGAACTCCAACACCGGCAATGATGCGTGTTGTACAAATACTTCCCGGACCAATTCCAACTTTCACTCCATCTGCTCCTGCTTCAATCATTGCTTTTGCAGCATCGGCAGTACCAATATTTCCACCAATGATTTGAAGTGTTGGAAATGTGGATTTTACCGCTCGAATCATATCCAAAACACCCCGAGAATGACCATGTGCAGTATCGATGATGACAATGTCCACGCCGGCTTCATGAAGTGCTTTCACTCTATCCATTGTTTCGCCAGCGATGCCCACTGCCGCGCCAACTCTTAATCTTCCCAATTCATCTTTGCATGCATTCGGGTATTTCTTCTTTTTCTGAATGTCCTTGAAGGTGATGAGTCCTTGTAATTGACCATTCTCATCAACGACGGGTAATTTTTCTATGCGATGCTTTTCCAGAATCTGTTCTGCTTCTTCGAGAGTCGTTCCCAAAGGCGCAGTAACGATATTGTCTTTGGTCATCAATTCAGAAATTAACTGCGAGCCATTTGTTTTGAAACGTAAATCGCGATTTGTGGCAATTCCGATCAATGCACCTGAGTCATCGATAACAGGAAAACCAGCGATTTTATATTTGGCCATCAAGGTGAGAGCATCAAGGGCAGTATTATCAGCTTTGAGGGTAATGGGATTGCGAATCATTCCACTTTCTGAGCGCTTCACTTTATCCACTTCGTCTGCTTGGGCTTTGATCGACATGTTTTTGTGAACGATGCCGATTCCACCTTCACGAGCAAGGGCAATGGCCATTTCGGATTCGGTAACTGTATCCATAGCTGCGGAAATTACCGGAATATTCAGTGTTATATTCTTTGTAATCCGTGTTTTAAGCGAAGTTTCGCGTGGCAATACCTCTGAATAGCGAGGAATAAGTAGTACATCATCAAAGGTGATGCCTTCGGAAATGATCTTTGAATTCATGAATTTCGGTGACCGGAAGGAGTGGAACATCATAAGCGCGAAGAACTTTCGCAACTCTATCCTCTCGTAATTTACGGAATATCCCCTAATTTTGAAGTTTCGGAATGAACGATTCTTGTGAAATATTCGTTATCATGCCCGACTCAATATTCAAATTTGGCAAAAACATGAATGATATACAGTCTTTGTATCAGCAAATGATACTGGATCACAATAAGAATCCTCGGAATTTCCGTGGATTGGATGATCCCACCCATTGTGCTGAAGGACATAATCCGCTTTGTGGTGATGAAGTCACGATTTTCATGAAAATCAATAATGGCATTATCGAAGATATCACCTTCAAAGGTTCGGGTTGTGCAATAGCAACCTCTTCTGCTTCGATCATGACTACGGTTTTAAAAGGCCGAACAGTGCAAGAAGCAGAGGAATTTTTCAAGCAATTTCATGGTATTGTCACGGCATCAATGGATGAAACCATTGAAACGGATGATCTTGGTAAAATGGCTGTATTCACCGGCGTCCGTGAATTTCCCGCCAGAGTGAAATGCGCTTCATTGGCTTGGCACACGATGAATAATGCCATGCATGGCGAAACAAATGTCAGCACTGAATAATTGTATCCACCTCATCTCATCATATGAAACAATTTGTCTCTCTCAAACTTGATGACAATGAAAATCATCAAGAACCAAAACAAGAAGCCATGCCGCCTTCTGATGCGCCGATTGTGGATCGCATCATTGCGGCAATCAAAACAGTCTATGATCCCGAAATCCCCGTTGATATATTTTCTCTTGGATTGATTTATTCCGTTCGTTTCCACGAAGACACAAAGAAGGCGGAAGTGGTCATGACTCTGACATCTCCAGGGTGTTTTGCTGCCGGACTGATACCGGGTCAAGTGGAACAGAAAGTATTGGAAGTACCCGAGGTTCAAACAGTCAATGTGGAACTCACTTTCGATCCACCCTGGGATAAAACAATGATGAGTGAAGCCGCTAGATTGGAATTGGGCTTTTGGTAATCGGTATTTGAATTGACATTATTTAACATTGGAATTTTCATGTTCAGAAATCTTACAGTATCTGCAATCAAAAGATTGACCCCACAGTCCATTGCCATTTCATTCGCAATCCCTGAGGAGTTTCAGGAGGAATTTGCGTATGTACCCGGACAATACATAACATTGAAAGCCGAAGTATCCGGACAAAAAG
>DBCJ01000078.1:0-7648 GCA_002293005.1 Ignavibacteria bacterium UBA961
AAGATTCCGTCAACTCTAGAGACAAAAAAAACGCGATCTGATCCTGCCAAATTCATTCGCATGACTTGGCTCGGGGACCAAAACCCGCTTCACCTTCTTCCGCCTTGTCTCTATTCCGTTTGTCAATCTCCATGCCTTCCGAAGTTGGCCTCAGCGCGCCGTCGCGCCGAATGGGAATACAAATCTACGACTCTTCTGCATTCCCACCAAATGGTTTTTTTGTTTTCTTGGTGAAAATATGTGCTTTCACATCGAATTTGTAAGTTTGAAGAAAGGCGGACATGCTTCTAATTCCCAACAAATATGAATACTTCCATCAGAATGATATACTCAATAATTTTTTTGATTTTTTTTGCATTTTCCTTTGAATTATGTTCTCAAGACTACTATTGGGAGTTAAAAAGGACACCGGAAGGCGTAAATTCTTCCCAAGATGAATATAATCCTGTGAAATTTGACAATCAATTCATGTTCACCAGAATTGTTTCCGGAATTCCAAAGCAATACCTTCATAGCGAAGAATCCACAATCACGCCTTATTCTTGGAATCAATCCGCCTTGAAAGGAATGAATATCACTTATCCTCACAAGCGAACTCCAAATACGCATGATCCCAATATCTATTTCAGTTCCACCTATCAAACACTCAAAAGATCTTATCTAGGAATATTCGAGCTGAGAGATAATAATGTTCTTCTTCCACTTGGACAAGAAGAACCAGGTTCCTTCGCATCTCATCCATGTATAACTTCCGATGGACAAACATTGTTTTTTTCCTCAGATAAAGAGGGAAAAGGCGGTGCTGATATCCTTTATTATATAAAAGGTCCAAAAGGAGAATGGCTTGGTCCCAAACCAATGGAGGATTATATCAATTCATCAGGCAATGAAATCAATCCTTTCTCACCACATCCTGATACTTTGTATTATGCATCGGATGGACATGGAGGCAAGGGTGGATTTGACATTCTGATGTCCGTCAGAGAAAATGGAAAATGGCTCGAACCTGTACCAATCGATGAAGTCAATTCCGAATGGAATGACATGGAATTTACTATCCTCAATGATACCGAAGCCGCATTCACTTCAGATAGACCCGGCGGAAAAGGTAACTTGGATATATACATGCTCAAGAAATCTAGTCAGATTCCAACTGCAACATCTTATCTGGCATTGACCCCAACAGTTAAATTGATACAACAAGACATTGAAAAAGTGGAAAATGCCCTCGCATTTAGATCCTTCATTTTTCCCCGAAACAATAAACTCAGCATAGATGATGATGCGATGATACAGAAACTGGGTAAACAACTGCTGGAAAATCTAGATGCAAAAGTGTATATGACCATTCATCCGATAACTGAGAAGATTATTGATAAATTTCATGCAATGAATATCCCCGACTCACAAATAGTCATTGACTCCTCTATTTTGGAATCGATGATCATGATCAGCATGGATGCCAAAGATATGTATCGTCCGCATCCACGCATTGGATCCATCTGTAATCCGCAAAGCTTCAATGTGTTTATCAGTTCAATTCCAGAAAACATCATGTTGGAATGGGAAATCTCAATAAAAGATTCCACATTGAAAAAAGGCATAGCACTTCCTGATTCAATTCAATACAATACTAATTTCACTATCGTACCATTCCAAGACTCACTCGTAATTCATGCAAAAGGTAGCAATATGATGGGTATGGAAGTCAGCGATTCACTCATCATTCCCATAAAAAGACAAATCGTTGACTTAAGTGAAAACCTAGATACAAATTCAATACCTGTGCTTTGGCATGTGAAAGAAATGAAAGCAATGCTCCCTCATTTTTTTAGATATGCGACTTCCTTCACAAATAATTCTGCGGAAGTCAGTGAGAATATTCAATCAAATTCATCTCCTAAGCAGATTCGTTTATTTGTGACTGACTACAATCAAATTGCCGTTGACAATGCCCTAAAAATGTTCAATAATGAACCCGAACTCAAAGGGTTTACAATCTCAAAAGTAGAATTGACACCAAATCACAAACTTGCAAGAATGATTCGCTTTACCATCACAAGAGCTCCATTGGAAGAATATGGGAATATCATTCCTGTTCTGATCGATTAAGCATGCGCAGGAAACATCAATTTGACTTCAAATGCTTCTCAATAGTTCAATCCCGAAGCGCCATGAAAGTATGCACTGATTCTTGTGTCTTTGGTGCATTGATTAAACCCCATAATGCTCAGTCAATCCTAGATATCGGAACAGGAACCGGACTGCTTTCTCTCATGGTTGCTCAAAAGATAACAGATGCATTGATTGATGTCATTGAAATAGATCCGGAATCAATCCTCGATGCAAAGGAAAACATTGCAGCTTCCCCATGGAAACATCGCTTCACTATTCATGAAGCGGATATTCGTAATTGGAATGTGAAAAAGACATTTGATGTAATTATGTGCAATCCTCCTTTTCATGTGCGATCAACTCCATCATTAAATTCAAAAGAGCTTACTGCACATCATTCAGATAATACCCTGCCATTTGACTCATTGATACAAGCAGTGGTATCGCATTCCCATGCAAATACGCAAACTTGGGTTTTACTCCCCATTCAAGAAATGCTCGAGTTCATTGACATTGCAGAGAAATACTTTCTATTTCCACAAGAATCCATCATGATACATAATGCAAGCAATGAAGAATCAATCAGAAGAATTTGCAGATTCTCGAAGCATAGAGAAGAAGGATGCATCGAAAAACAATTTTCCTATAGATTATATCCATCTGGTCCATACACAGAAGAGTTCATCACTGCAATGTCACCCTATTATCTCTTCCTCTGAGAATTCTTTGCTGTCACCTTTTTCAGCCAAGCGATGATATCATCAATCACCTCTTGCTCAATAGTTGTTTCAATCTTTGCATATTCCTCTATGTCGCATGTATTGCAATGCTGAAACAAATGATTCATCCCTTTATATTCTTGAACTCGAAAGTTTACATTCCCATGCTTTTGAAGCAATAATTCAATGCTCTTCAGATTTCGTTCTGATTCCACTTGCATGTCTTCTGAACCATTGATTGCAAAGACAGGACATTTTACATCGCGTAAATATTTCTCTGGGTCATAGGATATGAAATACTTCAACCAAGGACTCTGCAATTGATTGAGCTGAGCCCTGAATTCAGGCGAGTTAACCACAAACATCTTCTGTTGCTGAACTGCCCAGAGGCCAAGCGAATCAGTTAATTGTGATCGAAGCTTTATAGAATCAGTAGATTCTTTAATCATCGTGAGCAAAGTCTTTTGGCGCAACACTGATTTCTCCACTTCAGCCATGGGCAGGGTCTTTGAAGTGACTTTTCTCGTCTGCCATACAAGAACTTCAAAACCACTGATTCCCAAACCTGCCATCGAACAAATGAATGCAATGTCTTGAGGATAAGTAGCAGCAAGTATTTGTGCTATCATTCCGCCTTCGCTATGACCAATCAACCCTATTCTCGTGGTGTCAATACCACTCTGCATATGCAATGCACGAACTCCAGCATAGATATCTTCGGACAAATCCTTTGTAGTCGCCTTGGATGGATCTCCTTCGGATGACCCCACTCCGCGATCATCCATGCGAAGCACTGCAAATCCTGCTCGTGTCAATGCATCAGACAGAACAAAGAAAGGTTTATGATTAAAAATGGATTCATCTCTGTCTTGTGATCCGGAACCCGTAATCAATACAATTGCAGGAAAGGAACCCTTGCCCATTGGCTTAGTGAGGGTACCGGCAAGATTACCAGCTGAACTCTTTACTATGATTTCTTCAGAGATATAGGGGAATGGTCCATTTGGAGTTTGAGGTCTTTTCGGTGGTTCAAAGTTTCCTTCTTTTTTCACCAATTTCAGTGGATAGATTCCGCCATTCTGTTTCCAATTTCCTTCCAGTGTGATGGAGTC
The DNA here is from genome assembly GCA_002293005.1 of Ignavibacteria bacterium UBA961. Classification (GTDB taxonomy): domain Bacteria; phylum Bacteroidota; class Ignavibacteria; order Kapaibacteriales; family UBA961; genus UBA961. The sequence goes on from DBCJ01000078.1 coordinate 3,947, forward strand.
AATCTTCTTCCCGTCAAAAAGACCATTGATTGCTTGTACTTGAAACTTTACGGATTGTTGAGTTTCGTTTATAAGCATTGGTATATCTTTAGCTCCTTGCAAAGGAACATCCAATGAACCTTCAATATTGTATAATCCTCTAACTTTGAAAATCAACTCTAATGTAGCGCCAACTTTCAATTCACCAACCCAATTTCCTCGTACATCGAAGTTTGCGACCTGTGCTTGCAAAGTGATAAGTGAGCAAAAGAATAAACCAAGTAATCGAATCATCGCATCACTCTCAATGATTCAGATTGAACTTGTTCACCATGCTTGATTCTGAATGAATATATGCCGGAATGAAATGCTGAAACATCAATGCTTCCAATATATTGTCCATCACCTGAGTGTTGAATATCTTCTCCAAAAACCAAGTCACCAAGTAGTGAATACACTTCAATCCGTGAATTGCCACTTGGAATATGTACTTGAAATCTGACAATATCATTCGCAGGTTGCGGAAATATCGCGAAGTCTGAACCGGAGATCGATTCTTGTACATTTGTGATTACTGATTTAATTGGAATAGAAGCTGCATTCAAGATTCTACCAAAAAGTGGATCAGGATTATATTCATAAAGGAAGCCAATCGCAGTCAGTGTTTGAATATTCATGTCGACCGGAAGCACTTTTGTGAATGTGCAAGCATATCTTTTTCCGATTTGAGTATCATAAGCAACTGAATCAGGAACTCCAAATATTCCAGCTTCATCCAAAAACATTCTTGCAACATGTTTGTGTTGGAAATCAGAAATCTTCTGCGGTTGATTACCCCAAATTGGAATGGTGCTATCGCCAGACATCGTATTTGCTTGATCAAATTCGAGTCCTCCAATAATACTATCTTGAACAATCATTGCATTCACTCGATAATCTCCCGAAACCTCCGCTTCAAATGTTGAAGAGATTGTACATGTCAAGGTGCGAGAAGGATTATGAAATACAGTATTGATTCTCACTTCGGCCGGCGTTGGAATACTCTTGGATATTTGCAGTGCATCAATGATAGGTTTCCCTTGCATGAATGCAGAATTTCTAGGCAAAGTGAATCCCAATGTAGAACCTATGGTCGGATATAATCCTCTATCGACCATGATTGCTCCGGCAGATGCTGCAAAGGAAGCAGATAAAGTGTCGGCTCTGTTTAATGTCAAAGAATCATCCAGATGATATGCTATATGCAATGCACCGGGATTGACACTCAATGCAGTATCAATTGCAGTGATTCCTCGCGGGCATTCACCACAATTCGTTGATGTGAATTGTTCAATCAATACAGTCTTTTTGGGAGGATTTACCATATATGCAGTGATGGTTTTTGTAGTATCATTCACATTATATTCATCAGGATTATTTTCATTGATGCTATCACACCATGCTGATAATCTATATCGCTTTGATTGCTTTGGACTCCATATCGCTGTCTGCAATTTCAATGATGCATTAGGTGCTAGTACAGATTGATGAACTGAATCAACAATAGTATCATTTTCAATAGCCAATCTCAATCTGAAACTCTTCACGCTATCAGATCCATTATTTCTCACTTCAACCGGAATTGCTATTCCATTTTGCGAGCCGGCTGTAAGTTCGCCGAGTGTAATGCTTGCAATGGACAAATCAAAACGAGGAATGGCATCTTTGGGTCTGAATACATGATATGCATTGTCATCGGCAGTGAAATCATATTGCATTCCCAATCGAGGATTCAACACTTGCGATCCAACTCTTTGACCAAGCATTACTCCCGTTGAATCATTGATTTGCAAGCCGATCGACAAGCCGATATTTGTGGTATCGGGTCTTATTCCATTTTGTGAGATTTCGAATGAGAATGTTGAATGATCAATCACATACACAAAATTTGAAGACTCCTCAAGCATGATTGACCAATTACAAATTGATGTAAACTGAGAAGTGGAATGCATGAATGAGAATCCTGTGAATGAAATCCAGAATTGTCTATTCGGAGCAAAACCAAATACTCTTGTGCGAATCATCGGTGTGCGAGCACTGGGATTAAGTATGATGGATGCTTGATTTTGTCGCGAAGAAAGACCCAACATATAGATTGCAGAATTTGGATATCCCGGTTTTGGAAGAGTAATGGAAGTATCAGATGGGATATTCACAAATGAAGTGTCAAATGTAATAATTCCCGTATTTGATACCTTCAAAGATGATCTCAATTCATTGTTAAACCAATATGGAAAAGGCATCGTGATTAATGAAGACCATTTAGGAATGGTATCAGATGCATTGTAAATGACTGTCCACCCCTGACCCGGCATGGGATTTTGAATATCATCTCCACGATGAAATCCATTTGGATTTCCGGACCCCGCAGGAAATGAAGTCGGTAGATACTGAGCTTGTACGGTGAAGATGATGGAAGTCAATACCATCAATATCGATAGGATTCGCAACATGGAAGTCTGCATAGTGTGAAATGATATATGCAAACTTAGACAAGAACATGCGAAGAGCCAAGAGACTAATACTTGAATGTCCGCGCATTGAATCTGAATAATTCGAGTACGATCTTATCTCTAATCTTTATAAAACCCTGTCTTTCCTCTTCCTGATTCTCATAATTCCTTGCAGGATCTTCAAAACCTATATGCAGACGATGTCTAACATCGCCGATGAATACAGGACATGTTTCATTTGCGCCATCACAAACGGTGATGACATAGTCCCAGCGTTCTTTGAGATATGTCTCCACTTGCATGGGAACATGATGAGATATATCAATCCCCAAATCATGCATTACTTCCACAGCCATGGGATGCACTCGTACAGTGGGTTTTGTTCCGGCAGAATGAACATATAGATCTGCATTGAGATTTTGCAATATTCCATGAGCCATTTGACTTCGTGCGCTATTTCCGGTGCAAAGTATCAGAATTTTCATGCAGAATAGAACCTATGTTTGAGAAACTGTGAAAGTTTTACAAGAAGAATCAATGCCGGTACTTCAATGAGTGGACCTATCACTCCGACAAATGCCTGAGGTGAATGAATACCAAAAAGAGCTATCGAAACAGCAATTGCCAATTCAAAGTTATTGCCGGTCGCAGTGAATGAAATGGCAGTATTCTTGTCATATGGCACATTCAATGACTTAGCACATATGAAACTCACCAAAAACATGAAGATGAAATAGATCAATAGTGGAATAGCAATTGTCATCACTTCAAAAGGCAATTGCATGATTGATTCACCTTTCACCGAAAACATGATGATGATAGTGAATAATAATGCATATAAGGTCATTGGTGAAATGGCAGGTATGAATCTCCGATTATACCAATCCGTCCCTTTGAATCTGGGAAGTATGACACTTGATGCATATCCAAATGCAAAAGGAATTCCCAAATAGATGATGACGCTATATGCGATATCGGAAAATGGGATATCAATCATCGTGGATTGCAAACCAAACCAATCAGGCACAATGCTAATGAAGAACCATGCATAAGTACTATATGTCAGCAATTGAAAGATGCTATTGAAAGCAACAAGCAAGGCGCCATATTCTCTATTGCCACCCGCCAGATCATTCCATACAATTACCATTGCGATACAACGAGCCAAGCCTATCAGAATCAATCCCATCATATACTCAGGTTTGTCTGAAAGGAAGAACATCGCCAAGCC
>DBCJ01000078.1:7755-8603 GCA_002293005.1 Ignavibacteria bacterium UBA961
ATTTCAGGCAAGGCTTCAAACTTCACTTTTGCCAATGGCGGATACATCATCAAAATGAGTCCAATGGCAATCGGAATATTTGTTGAACCGATGGAAAGTGTATCAATAAAATGCGGAAGGCCGGGAAAGAAATTTCCAAGTGCAATTCCGATGAACATTGCGGCGAATATCCACAAGGTCAAAAAGCGATCTAGAAAGGAGAGTCTTTTTTTCATGACATAAAACTATTGAATTCCGTACAAAAAATGCCGATACAAGATAAACCTGTATCGGCATTGTTCTGTGTGTGTGCATTAGCGGATGACGCTAATGGTTTCTGTGCGAACACCTTGATCTGTGATGATCTGCATGAAATACATTCCCGATGCGAGATCCTGAGTATCTATGACAAATTCATAGATACCTGGCTCTTGGCGCTGACCACCGATGAAATCGGAGCTCAATGTGCCGGATGCATTGTACAGGCGAATGCTTACGTGCGATGTCTGCTTAACTTCATAACGAACTCTTACTCTGTATGTAGCGGGATTTGGAGTGACTTCAACTGCCATTCCACCTTTCACCGAACCTTCATCAACACTGCTTGGGTTCTGAGCTTTATAATCCGTATTGATTGGATCATAGTTTGCCCATGGGAGATCCCATCTTTGCAAGCCCATTGCTCCACGATATGTCACTTTCTCAAAGTATGCATCATCGATAGCTACAACACCACTACGAGTGAATGAAGCTGATCCAAGAAGTGGAGAGCCTGCTTTTGGTGCAGGATTAAATGTCACATCTTCGGCAAATGCATTCTCGAGCATTGCATTGTTTGGAGTGGAACGATCAAGCACATTTCCAAATTC
>DBCJ01000123.1:0-11075 GCA_002293005.1 Ignavibacteria bacterium UBA961
ATCAAAAATGCATCAAGGGACATGCATATATTGATTGATGTGAATGAAATGAAATCATTCTGAAATCACGATGCTCTTTCTATCACGAAATGAGCAAATTCTGTCAATGCAGTTTTATACATTGATTCAGGGAATATTTCTAGCAATTGTATGGCCTCATCGATCAAAGCTTCGGATTTGCCTTGAGCATATTCAATGCCGCCTTGTTGCTTTACGAATGACATGATATGTGCAATGTCTGCTGATTGCAAGTTCCCCTTTTTGATCATTCCAAGAATGCTTTTTGATTCATTTTTTGAAGCGGATCGCAAGGCATGAATGAGTGGCAAAGTGATTTTCTTTTCTTTCAAATCATTTGCATAGGGTTTGCCGATCAAATTCGTTCTACTCACATAATCGAGTAAGTCATCACGGATTTGAAAAGCTAGTCCAACCAATTCGCCGAATCTGGTGATATTATCAATGCTTTGAGCATCATGCGTTGCACTTCTCGCCCCAATCTCACAACAGGTGCTGATCAGAGATGCCGTTTTATCACCAATGATTTTGAAATATGTCTCTTCATCAATATTCAATTGTCGACTTTTCTGCATTTGCAGAAGTTCGCCCTCGCTCATTCTTTGCACTGCTTTGCTAGTGGCTTTCAAAAAAGCGAACTCTTCATTGTCAACAGCGATGTGCAGTCCTCTCGACAGCAGATAATCGCCAACCAATACTGAAGCCTTGTTTTTCCATAATGCATTGATTGAAGGCATTCCTCTCCTTTCACCCGCATCATCCACCACATCATCATGAACCAATGTTGCCGTATGCAGTAATTCCACCATGGAAGCACCCACGAATGTTCTATTCGTTGTTCCTCCACATAATTCAGCACTCAGAAAAACAAGAGTGGGACGCACTCTTTTACCTCTTTGGCGGAGAATATAGCGGATGACAAGGTTCAGCAGTGGTACATCAGTCCGCATTTGTGCTCTGAAATACGGATGAAATGCTTCAAGTTGATGATTGACGACACTGCTGATTTTGGCTATGGACATGAGTTTTACTCAATTGATGTGACCGATTCTTCCTTTTTACGGGCAAAAACCGTTACGAGAATACTGATTTCATAAAGAACCCAAAGAGGAGCTGCAAAAACAAGTTGGCTGACCGGATCTGTGCTGGGAGTCAATGCCGCGGCCAATACTAGAATGACAACAATGGAATGTCTGCGATACTTTCGAAGCATTTCCGGACTGATTATACCGATTTTTGAAAGGATATATGCAATCATCGGCAATTCGAAAATCAATCCAGCGCTTAAAAGCGTTGTGGTAATGAAACTGAAATATTCCGTAACATCAATGCTGTTCTTGATAAGACTTGAACCGAAGGAGGCAGTGAAAGAAAGCATTACGGGAATCATGATCCAATATGCAAATGCAACTCCAGCCAAAAAGCAAAAAGAAGTGTATATCGTGATTTTTCCAGCCCACCGCCTTTCTTTCTCATATAGTCCCGGTGCTATGAATTTCCACAGCTGATATAAAGTATATGGCATGGAAATGATTAATCCCGCCATAATGACAACTTTGAAGTAGAGAAAGGCTTGGCCAAAAGGACGGAGATTCTGTAATTCCATGTTCACTGAAGCGGCAGGCTTCAACAAGACCCAATTCATGAGTTGATCAACAAATGCCCCGGCAATGATGCAACCAATCACTATTCCAAGAACTGCAAGACCAATTCTTAGTCGCAATTCTTCGAGATGATCAAAAAAACTCATTTCAAACTGCTCACCGGCAGGATTCTTGGCCATGTGTCTATCCGGTGAATCTCATTCACATGAAATTCATGAGAAAGCGTGTAGAAGAAAATGACAGTGAATTGATGTGTATATTCAATTCGTCACAAAAATACGACAATAAGCATAGCCGACCAACGAAGGCATAATTGCGGAACAAACCTTGTTTTGAAAGTACCCACAGAATTTCCCAATTTCAAATGCATGTGGAAAATCCCTTAAATCCCTGATAATATCGGACATTCAGTCTTTTGCACATCGAATCTATGCACATTTTAGGGGTGCTTTTGCCATGCATGTTTGATGAATTCTATGTCTTTGGCCATTAGATGAAAAAGCAAGAGATTTTTTTTTCAAAAAGAAAATTTTCTAGTTGCATTCATGTGGAAAAATTTTCCATTTTTGCACCCCGGTTTTGCAGGACATTCAGTATGATTCCCCCGGATAAACTCCATCCCGCTAGGATTATCCGCATCTGACTGTTTTTTATACCGTGCTCAATATACCCATGGTGATATCCATGGGGCATTATCCTGTGGCATTTGCCGTGGGTCGTCACAGCTATGGAAAGGAGTATCCAATTGGCTAGAAAACGCGACACAATTGATTTGTTTCCGGGTAGTAAGGAAACACGCCCCGATATTGTTAAGAAGAACACATTCGGTAATTCAAATAACCTCATTGGTGATATTGGCCAGTCTACAAGGCCTTTAAGCCCACAAGCCATCGAATATTGGGAAGGCATGTCGAGATTGATTCGCGACAATGTTTCTTCTCAAATGTGGAAAACATGGTTTGAACTCATTAAACCTCTATCATGGGAAGAACAAACCCTCACGATTGAAGTCCCTAGTCAATTCTTTGTAGAATGGATCGAGGAGCATTATCGCGACCTTTTGCGCAAAACTCTTAGCCAAGTGGCCGGAGAAGAAGCTTCATTGCGTTATGAAGTTGTTGTGAGCAAAGGTGAGACATCCCTTGAGGATAGAACCATTCGCATACCCGCTTTAAGAAATACGCCGGCTACTGGCAATCAATCCGTCTTGCACTTTGCAGGTCAGAGTAAACAAGCGGAGCCAGATTTTGAATTTCTTTCTGCACTCAATCAGCGTTATGTCTTCGATAATTTTGTTCGAGGAGACAGCAATCAATTAGCAGCTTCTGCTGCTTTTGCCGTTGCTGAAAGACCGGGTAAAACTAATTTTAATCCGCTTTTCATTTATGGTGGAACAGGATTGGGCAAAACCCACCTTGCGCAAGCCATAGGTAATTATATCGTTGCTCAAAAGTCGGGGGCTAGAGTTCTCTATACAAATAGTGAACGATTCACTTTTGAGTATGTGAATGCCATTCAGAACAATAAACTAAATGAATTCACCAATTTCTATCGAAGCGTTGATGTATTGATTGTCGATGATATTCAATTCCTTGGTGGAAAAGAAAAAACACAAGATCATTTCTTCCATACATTCAATGCATTGCATTTGTCAGGCAAGCAAGTTGTTCTCACAAGTGATAAACCACCAAAAGAATTGCTTGATATTGATGCTCGTTTGATTTCAAGATTCCAATGGGGATTGTCTGCTGACATTCAACTTCCTGATTTTGAAATGCGCATGGCGATTTTACAGAAGAAATCTCAAGATGAAGGTTTTGAATTGTTACCGGAAATCGCAGAATATATTGCCAAAAACATCAATGGTAATGTAAGAGAGCTAGAAGGCGCATTGATTAAGTTGATTGCGAAGATTTCTCTTGATAGTCGCGTGATGGGACTTGATCTTGCAAAGGAAGTTGTGCAAGGAATCGCAGGGACAACTGCTCGTCAACTCAGCATGGATTCCATAGCAGTTGAAGTGTCTTCGTATTATCAGATTCCTGTTGAATTGTTATCTGCAAAAACACGCAAGCATGAAGTTGTGATTGCAAGACAAATGACAATGTACCTCATCAAAATGTTGATTGGTACATCGCTCAAAAGCATCGGCGCACATTTCGGTGGAAGAGATCATACAACGGTTTTACATTCATGCCAGACCATTGATAATTATCTCGGACATGATATCAAAGTCAGAACGGCCCTTGAAACTTTGAAGAGCAATCTATTGAACCGCTAAACTGAATAACGAATTACTGATTCAAAAAAAAACCGTCCAAAAGGACGGTTTTTTTTATTCTCCTCGGCGTAAATCACGCTCTACATCTTTCTTCTTGAGGTCTTCTCTTTTGTCGTGTAATTTCTTTCCGCGAACGATTGCTATTTCAACTTTTACATATGGTCCGGAAAAATACATGGAGAGTGGAATAACAGTCATTCCTTTTTCTTGAATTGCCTGCTTGAGTTTTGTGCTTTCTTTGTCATGCAAAAGCAAAACGCGGTCCCGAGTTGGATTGTGATTTTCTCTATTGCCATGATCATAAGGACTGATGTGAGCTCCCATCAACTTTGGCGCGCTTGCATACTTTGATTCATATAATACATAGCTGTCTTGCAAATTGCATTTCCCAGCGCGTAGCGATTTTACTTCTGTACCCGTGAGTATTATGCCGGCCTCAAGAGTTGAGATTATCTCAAAGTCATGTCTGGCTTTTCGATTTTGTGCAATGACTTTAGTTTTTCTTTGTTCCGGTTTATCCGACATGTTTTATAACTCAAAAATTGGAATGTGCTTGACGCTCAGAGTTAATAATCATTGCCCCGACTGCACATTCATGCAATGATAAAGAGCAATGCCTGTGGCAATTCCCACATTTAATGATTCCGCAGAGCCAGTTCCATCAATGCGAATCGGCTTTGTGATGGATGACGATGTTTCAGGTGATAAACCATGCGATTCACTACCCATGATCAATCCCCATGCATTGGGTAATTGATGAATATCCTTCAATGAGGCATTACTTTCTACGATCAGTCCAAACAATTCTCCATCCGAATATCTTGCTTTCCATTCATGTAAGAATTTGGAAAGTGATTCTTCGATATGTACTTGAACTCGCAATATTGAACCCATGGATGCACGAATTGCTTTAGGATTGAATGGATCGGCACAATTTCCACCAAGAATCACATGTTTCATTCCGAACCAATCTGCCGATCGCAAAATTGTGCCAAGATTCCCGGGATCATTGATGTTTTCCAAAGCCAAAAAAGTTTGCGGTATATTGATCGAAGATTCAGGAATTTCTACGATTGCAAATATGTCTTGCGGATTGACAGCATCGCTCATTCTCGAAAATGCCGTTGTGCCTGCCTTACAAACTTCTATGCCGGCTTGTTCATATTCCTCTGCCAATGATAATGCGGATGATGAAGCATCATCGGAAATTACGGCATATTGAATATTGAAACTTGAGGAAAGCAATTCGGAACATATTTTCAATCCCTCGGCAATGAATCTGCCTTGCTCTTCACGCTCTTTTTTCTTGTCAAGAACTCTGATTCGAGCTTGCTCCGCTTTGGAAAGATATTCCATGTATATGACTCATGTTTGAAATCAAAGTACAAATTTACAATGTATGTGCATGAGTATGAAACTATCGGTCAAGGTTTATAATTTTGCTAGAACTCGTAAATTGTTTGCATGATGACAGAACACTATCATAGAAATCCACATGACAGAGAATTGAATGATCGAGAGAAATCCATTCTTCGCTCAATTGTGCAATCATATATTTTGACAGCCACACCCGTTGGTTCAAGATTTCTTTCGAAGACTTCAGAAGAATTCACATTGAGTTCGGCCACGATTAGAAATGTAATGGCTGATTTGGAGGAAATGCAATTCATCAGTCATCCACATATATCCGCAGGCAGAGTGCCCACCGATAAAGGGTATCGGTGTTATGTTGATACATTAATGGATGTCCAGGCATTGCCAGAGCAGGATAGACATGTTGTTAAAGAACAGCTCACTGCTTTGTCACAAGAGCAGGCCTTGAAAGATGCATCAAAAATTCTAGGTGCATTGTCCCATTGTCTCGCAATTGTGGAATTGCCCCAGATGTCGGATATCATCATCAAGCGTGTTCATCTATTGCCGCTTTCATCGGATCGTTTATTGATTGCAATGGAATTGGAATCGAATATCGTTCGCACGGTCACTTTGGAAACGGATTTATCCGTGGATTCCTCGGCACTTGATCAAACTGCTGAATTCATCAATAGTAGAATCAGTGGTAAATCCATACGATTTGTTCGTGAGCATCTGGTGGAAATGATGATGGAAGGAGTGAAAGGACATCATAATTTGCTCAGACTTTTCATCGATTCAGTTGATACTTTGCTCAATCCACATGCGCTCAATGATGAAAAAGTACATATTGCCGGAGCACAACATTTATTGGAATATCCTGAATTTGATTCCCCGAATCAATTGCGAGGCGTGATAGAATTGGTTGAAAATGAGGATGTGATCATACATTTATTGGATCAGAGAGAGGAGAAAATTGATAATTCCGTGCAGATTGTGATCGGAAATGAAATGAAAGAGCAGAGACTTATAGAATATAGCATGGTAATGGGTTCATATTCAATGAAAGGGGCATATGGATCGATCGGACTTATTGGTCCAAAACGGATGAATTATGCCAAAATGGTGTCATTGGTTAAATATATGGGACAAGTCTTATCAAATGGCTGAAGAGTTTGGTTTTTTGCGGTGAGAGAAGGCGGAAATTTTACTATTTTTGCGGGTGATTCAGTTATTTCAATGAGATTACAGTGAATATTCAAGTAGTTCTCTTTTCATTGCTTGCAGTGGTAGCCATTGCAACGGGAATTCTGCTCGTAACAAGACGCAATCCTGTTTCTGCTGCAGTTTCGCTTATCATGCATTTCTTTGCTCTTGCGGGATTATATCTTACTCTGCAAGCTCAATTTATTGCTGCCGTGCAAATCTTGGTATATGCCGGAGCAATCATGGTATTGGTCGTTTTCGTGATCATGCTTCTAAATTTAGGTAAGGAAGATGCACTTCAGGAAAAATTCAATCCGCGAACTGCTCTTGCAATTGCCATGTCATCTGCACTCATCATGCAGATGTTACTTGCATTTTTGAGTGCACCAAGTGGTTTCAATGAGATAGCCCCTTCAGCAGAAAAAATTGGATCCCCCGCGGAAATTGGGAATGTATTATTCTCAGGATATATTTTCCCATTTGAAGCTATATCATTGTTATTACTTGCTGCGGTAATGGGATCAATCATATTGGCAAAGCGAAATATCGAAGACTAATCTTTACATCGAAAGTCCATACAGAGTAAATCATGAATCTTACTTCCATACCATTAGAATATTATTTGGCCTTATCATCAATCATCTTTGTGATAGGTGCGGCAGGTGTAATCACTCGCAGAAATGCCATCATCATATTCATGTGCATTGAAATGATGCTTAATGCTGTAAATCTTACATTGGTTGCTTTTTCAGCATATCTTGGAGATTCAGCAGGCCAAATGTTTGTATTTTTCGTCATGGCTGTTGCCGCTGCAGAAGCAGCTGTTGGTTTGGCGATTGTACTTGCTTTGTTCAGATCCAGACAAACAGTATATGTGGATGAAGTGAATCTCATGAAGTGGTGAGTTTTCAAACACTTAAGAATTAAAGCTCCCATTTGGGAGTTTTTTTTTGCTCAAAGGCGTAGAATTACTGCAAGAAAAATACACAAGACTCGTCAACAAGCCCCATTGCGGAAAAATTGTTTCATGTAAGGTTCAGTCTTGACTGACTGTCTTTACGGTATCGAGTACACCACTCATATCGATACGGAAGAGCACTCTCTTTCCCACTTTTCGCCACCCAACAATGGCAGTGATATGCCGGATTCACCACCCGGCATATACATGGTTTCGATTGGACCGAATATGGAATAATCTTCCGCAACAAAAAATCCCTTCAGATAAATACTCTGAAGGGATTTTCTTTTTTGGACAGTTTCTATCACTTGCTTGCTTTTCGTACTTTCTTCACATCAGCTTCGGAAACAATTCCTCCATTGTTTCCCCAAGAATTAAGTACAAAAGTGATTACTGCCGCAGCATCCGCATTGGTGTACTTTGCCGGAAGTGCTGTCATCACATTATTGAATTTCTTTCCATTGACGGTGATTTGTCCTTTCAAACCATTGACCACATTGTCTGTAACAACTTTTGCGCCTTTGGTTTTGACATAATCTGATCCTGCAAGTGGAGGATAGACTGTTGACAAACCTTGGCCATTTGCTTGATGACATGTTTTGCAATACTCAGTATACACAACTTGTCCTCTTTTCATGAGAGCCGCTTTGTCTGGACCCGCTGCATGTATGGTATCGGAAAAAATCAATAAACCTACGATTGCAATCGCGAATTGCATGAACGATGTTTTCATCGTATTCCTCTTTTAAAAAATGTGAAACATAAGTCAATGTTTTGGTGAACAACAAGTATGCTCTTGATGCATATTCAAAGGAGCTTCTACACTTGGAATTTGATCCGGAAGAATCGGACTTATCATCGGGATTCCCAGAGAGAGACCGCGTAAAATGAATATCACTGCAATGATTGCTGTTCCTATCGGTAAAGCATTTTGTACATATCGTTGAAAAGTTTGATTCTTAAAAGAGGACAAACTTGCTATAAAGAGCAATGATGGAATCGTGCCTATTCCAAAAATCAACATCCATAATGCACTTCCTGAAATGGAGCCGGCATTGAGCGATCCGAGAAATGCGGCATATAAAAATCCGCAAGGCAGAAGGCCATTTATCATGCCAAGTAAAAAATCACCTTTGACGGTTCTTTCTTTCCAAAAAGATTGTGTTTTTTGTTGAATGACGGAATAGAATGTTCCGAAGGAGCGAAGAATAGGTAATCTGGACATCAATCTTGATGGCAGAACAATCATGAGTAGCATCAAAATTCCGGCAATGATAGAAATAGCTTCCTGCGATGCCGCCAATCGTAAAGCACCACCCCAAAATCCAATAAGAATGCCGATGAATGAGTAGATGATAATTCTTCCTGCATGATAGGAAAGTTTTGAAAGAAAAGGTCTTTTGCCATGAAGTACAAGCACAATAGGTCCGCACATTCCCATGCAATGCAAACTGCCGAGTAAACCCATTGTCAATGCTGTTATATATAATACTTCACTTGTCATTTTGTAAATCTCTGCTCTGCATAAAATGTCGTATTATCTGATTTCCATTCTATTTTGGCAATCCATAATCCTGCTTGCAATGTCGCAATGGAAAATGTTTGCTCTGCTCTTCCTTCTACTATCTTGATTTCTTTGTCCAAGTCGGATTCAGAAGGACGATATAGATGAATCACTCCGCTTTCCGGAGTATTCGGAAATTCTATGGAAAGTAAGTCGCCATTATTTGTCACCGACAAGACTTCCGATAATTTCATTGTATTGTTCTCGGCCAACATTTTTGCATCGTACTTCAATTCATCTGCATAATATTGTTTGCTCACGAGATCAACTTTTTGCGTGAAGGAGAAAATCATGAAGCCGATTGTTGCCAATGCAAAAGTCGTATAAATGAGTGCAATGCGCCATCCCCAATGAAATCTTGTTTGTTTCTTTTCCATGATATCTCCTTTATGGTGCTATGAAAGCACTTTGAACTGTTTCTAGAATTTTGCCATTCGAATAAATACCGAATTGAATCATTGTTTTTCCTGATACAGCCGAATTCTTCGGAATGGAAATAAGCATTCTGCTCTCAAGAGTGGTGAACTCATTAACGGGAGTGAATGAACCCAATGGCTTCATTGATGCATTTTTCGGCGACAAAATCTTGATCTCTATTTCTTTGTCTCCAAATGTTTTATTCGTGATCATCACATTGAAGAAATTGCCGATCGCATCATTGCCTTGTTTGACAAATGTTGTTCCGGGCTGTCGTAAAATCAAAGTTTCGGTTTCTGTTCTTTTTGAAAACATATATCCAAGGATGGTAAGAAGTATGACCCATACTGCAAGATATGCTTTGATTCTTGCGGTGAAGATATTTGCTGTTCCATTCTTCGCGGCCTCCCAGGAAGTGTATCTGATGAGTCCTTTGGGCTTGTCGATTTTATTCATGACATGATCGCAAGCATCAATGCAAGCGGTACAGTTCACACATTCAAGCTGTATGCCATTTCTGATGTCTATGCCCGTTGGGCAAACCACCACGCATTGATGACAATCTATGCAGTCACCTGAATTGCTATGAGTATGTTCTGTGTTTCTATTTTTTTGTTTTCCTCTTGGTTCTCCCCGCAAGAAATCATAAGTCACGGCTATGGTGTTTTTGTCCACCAATACCGATTGATATCTGCCATATGGGCATGCAATCAGGCATGCTTGCTCTCTGAATCTTGCAAACACTGCATAAAACACAAAGCTGAATAATGTGATGATTCCAAGTCCGGCAAGATGATTCATCGGATCATCAAGTTGAATGCTTATAAGTGCATCTCTTCCGATGATATATGCCAGAAAGGTATTTGCGATAGCGAATGAAATTCCGAAAAATATCACATGTTTTAACCCCTTTTTCACCATCTTTTTGGGAGACCAAGGTCCTGCATTAAGAGTGGCTTGCTCTTTTGGAGATCCCTCGATGAACCATTCGATTCTTCTAAAAATCATTTCGAGGAAAATGGTTTGAGGACATATCCAACCACACCAAATCCTACCGGCGATTGCTGTGAAGAGAGCGACAGATACGAGAGATGACAAAGCAAGCAGTACGACTAAATGAAAATCTTGTGGCATGAAAGGAATGCCAAAGACGATGAACATTCTTTCGGGAAGATTGAGCAACATGAATGGATGACCATTCACATAAATATGAGGTCCTGCAAAAAGAAAAATCAGCAGTATAGAGGCAACTATCGTACGAGCTGTATAATAACGACCTTTGGGTTGTCGGGCATAAATCCACTTTCGGGAGCCATCGCGATCAATGCTGGCGAGTTCATTCCGAAAATTCTCAACATCCTCAATAGGGACATCAATTATGGACATATTCAATCCCTCCCAGAATCAGAATATGGTAATGAACAAAGTATCCAATTCAAAATTCCTTGGTTTTGGTCACTCTAACAATGATTTTTGTCATACCAAATGAATTACCGGATATTCAATGCAACATTCTCTTTTTACATTATTGCTCTCCGAATCTGAAGGAATATCAGATTCATTGTATCCTTTTTCCATCATGCATTCTTCATGGGAATTGCGATATGGTGGCCGCAGGATTTTTGAAGCATATAGAGATTCATTGCCTGAATTCTCCATTCGTTTTGCCGGAAG
>DBCJ01000123.1:11229-11831 GCA_002293005.1 Ignavibacteria bacterium UBA961
AGAATGGCAATTGATGGTGGACAGTCTTTTGTCATAAAAGACGGGGAGAATATCATTGGTGTCTATCTCGTGAATGATGCTGAATTGTCCGAGGTGAATCTTCATGCACCGACTTTTGAACAGAACATAGCAAATATCCGACTTGATCTTTTACCGGTAACTATAATCGAAACCGAGAGTTTATATCATCAATGGAATGCCATGATGATGGCTCCAAAAGCCATTAATGAATCATTCGGATTTTTCTCGAAGCAATTGAAGGAGTCTCTTCCGGGACATGTTTTTGCATTGAATGTCGATCGTATTTTGACCGGAAGAAATTGCGAGTTTGCTCCGGGGATAGTGCTGGACGCAAGCAAAGGGCCGATAATCATTGAATCCGATGTGCAGATAATGGCGCATACATTTATTCAAGGTCCATGTCATATCGGAAAGGGAAGCATCATCAAAGCAGGTGCACAAATCTACTCCGGTACGGTTATTGGTCCACTTTGCAAAATCGGTGGGGAAGTCGAGCAAAGCATTTTTCATGGATATGCGAATAAGCAGCATCAGGGTTTTGTTGGCCATTCCTATTGTGGCGAATGGGTGAATCTCGGAGC
>DBCJ01000123.1:11917-12065 GCA_002293005.1 Ignavibacteria bacterium UBA961
GAGTTCAAACCGGACTAAAATTTCTTGGCGCTCTCATTGGGGATCATACAAAAACAGCAATTGGAACATGTCTTTCCACCGGAACTGTGATTGGAATCAATTCCTCCATTCATGATATTGGTGAATTTCCACCAAAGGAAATTCCATC
>DBCJ01000116.1:0-3690 GCA_002293005.1 Ignavibacteria bacterium UBA961
TACAAAGGGATATATTCTATTATATAAGGGTCGTATCGTTCTTGAAAAATATTTCGGAGATTTTGCGAAAGACAGTGCATGGTATTGGGCATCTGCGGGCAAAACACTGACATCATTTTTGATCGGAAAAGCTCAAGAGGAAAAGAAACTAAGCATAGAAGACCCCACTTCAAAATATTTGGGTAATGGCTGGACCGCCATACCAAAAGAGCAGGAAGACAATATCAAAATCAAGCATCAACTCACAATGACCACCGGCATTAGTGATGATGTTTCAGATTTGGATTGCACAAATGATACATGTCTGCAATACAAAACAGATCCCGGACTTCGTTGGTCATATCACAATGCCCCCTATACTTTGCTTGAAGAAGTCATTACAAAGTCAACTGGACAAACACTTAATGCATATACTCAAAGCACCATAAAGAATCGTATTGGAATGAGTGGTCTCTGGGTGAAGGCAGGTCCATATAATAATGTATATGTGAGCACCCCGAGAGCAATGGCACGCTTTGGTCATCTCATGCTGAATGATGGCATTTGGAATGGTGATACAATCATGAAAGATCGTGAGTATTTCAGAGCCATGATCACGAGATCGCAAGTTCTCAATCCATCATATGGATATCTCTGGTGGCTAAATGGTCAAAGCGGTTATATGCTCCCCGGATTTCAATTCTTCTTCAATGGCAATTTGGCAAAAGAAGCTCCGGAAGATGTGATATCCGGACTCGGAAAAAATGGTCAAATAGTATCATTCTCAAAACAACATGAACTCGTGATGGTACGCATGGGACAAGCTCCCGATTCACTCGGTTTTGTACCAAATTTCTTCATGGCTGATATTTGGAAATTAACCATGGATGTGGCTTGCAGAGCAACTTCAGTGGAAGATCAAGGAGAGATGTCATCATCAATTGCAGTACATGACAATATGGTGAGATTCACGAATCCCGAGCCGGGCGAGAGAATAATGGTTTTCGACATGACAGGAAAAAAGGTGCACGAACAGATTGATCATGCACCCATTGATATTTCGCATTATTCCACCGGTGTCTATGCTTTGGTGATTTCATCCAAAAAAGGAAATATCACAGAGCAAATCATCAAGAGGCAATAACCAAACTCGGAATTACTATTGATTCGACTTCTCGAGCATATTTCTCGAGATCTTCAATCATGTCAGGACATTCATATGAGCAATTCCTCAAGAATGCATCATTGATGCCTTTATAGTATTCAATTCCTGAAAGAAGATTTGTTTTGAATGCATTGAGCGTTCTGAATGTATTTTGATTCAAAGACAATGCATTTTTGTCTATCTCTTTGCGAAGATATTTGACATAGAGTACCAATTCATTGACAAAGAGTGATGCTCTTTCCACGGAATTGCGGACATTGGTTCTGCCATAGATATGATCTATCATCTGAGCCAATGTGAATGTTCCGGAATAATATGCAAGATTGGGTCCGGGACAAATAATCACGCCCTCGGGTTTATGTTGCTTATTGACTATGTCATTCTTCAGCAAAGCTGTAGTACCCAAACCTGTACATAAACAATCCTTCTCAACTATTGCCGCGAATTTCTTTTTATACTCTTCTTCAGGCAAACCTGCTTTATTCAATTCATCAATTTTCAATCGCTGATACTTGATTGATGCTGTGCAAATTGGCTCAGCAGAAAATTCCGAATTGGAAATAAGAAGTTTTTTCACGCATGGATTTCCGGGCTTACCTGCCGCAACACGATCATCACGCAATCTTTGGGAACCGCTTTTTCTAAAATGATTGAATGGAATGCCAAGAGGTGAGGCACCACTCAAATAATAATCATCTGGTTCTGCTGTGGCTAATGCATTAAGCGTGGAATCATCAACATTCGTTGCCTCAGGAACAAGTAGGAATGGACTTCCCCAGCCGGTTCCATCCAATTCATAATATTCCATCATGAACTCTTGCTCATGTGCTGTACCAATACCACCTTGATAGGTGATTCTCTGCATTGGCATGTCCGGGAAAGTATTCTTGCCCAAAGCTTGCAAAGATGCATTGCACAGCGTGACCAATTCATCACGAAGGGCTTGTCTATTGTCTTTGAATGATTGCAGAATAGGACCACACAGCAAACCATCCGTTGCAAAAGCATGACCACCGCAATTCAAACCGGACTCAATGCGGAATTCAGATACCCAAATTCCCTTTTTCGCAAGAATTTTTCCTTGAACAACGGCACTGCGATAATCGCTCACTTTGAGAATGACACGCTTTTTGAGCGATCCACATTCAGTTGGATAGAAATCATCAAAAGCTGCGATATAATTATAGAGTCTTGGATTATATCCCGCAGAAAAAACAATAGAAGAATTCAATGTGCTTTGCGCATAACCTCGGAGTGCTGTCAATGCATCGGATTGCTCAACAGGCAATGGCTCACCTGTCTTGGCGGCACCTAGATTGTCCACCTTCGCCATGATATTCACATCGATATATCCCGGCACGATAGCTTTTCTCAATTCGGCTTCAATGGCTGCACGCTCAGGTGATTCATCCATCAAAAGCATATTGCGATATTTTGCCTTGACGGGGGAGGATTCAGGCAGTAATTCAAAATACTTGACAATTTCTGACCCGAAAACAAATTCTTCATTGCGAATGGATTCGATTTTCTTCCAGACCAATTGATCGAGCAAATTGCAATATGCGGTGATTCTCTTGGCTCTCGAATCAACCTCTTTTTTGTCAACCGGTATGAATTCTAGCCCGTTTTTCTTGGAATGATGCTCTCGCATCATTTCGAGCAAATCTTCTTCCATAATAGAAACAACAGAAGAAATACCGTAATGCGCAACTTTTAGTGGCGTATCAACGGAAAACGATAATCCCATGACAGGGATATGGAAATCATGTATATAGTTCATGCACTCATCATTATTTTACTAGAATATGCTCATAAAACTACGAATAATGAATTGAAAGAAATAGAGGAATTTTTTCAAGAAATTACATTGGTCATTGAATGGCAATGGATATCTTGAAAATTTCGCCATAGTTGACCTGATTAAACCAAAATTAACTCAAGCAAATACTGTTTCCCCATCCTGAATCGCCTTTTCAGTAATTTGCAGACATTCAATCAGTACAATTGAGCTTTGTTGACATGGATTGGCTTTTATTATGCTTTGCCGGAATTTGTGAAATGGGATGGCCCATTGGTATGAAAATGACCCAAGATCCTTCAAAAAGATTGTGGGGCATGATTCTTGCAATTGGCTCCATGCTTTTAAGCTTCTATTTTCTATGGTTGGCACAGAAAACCATACCGATCAGCACTGCATATATGGTTTGGACCGGAATTGGAGCGGTAGGAACAATGGCGATCGGAATCATCTTTTACGGAGATTCCTCGAGTATGTGGCGAATATTGTCCGCATTTTTGGTACTAGCCGGAATCGTTGGCTTAAAACTCAGCAGTTGATATACTATCGCCCGAAATAAATCGTCATGTTTGGGCATTTGCTCTAAAAAAAACTATACATATATGAAAAGAAATCCGAAAAGAGTCTTGGTTGGCATGTCCGGTGGAGTTGATTCCTCGGTCGCCGCATGTCTTTTGCATGAGCAAGGATATGAAGTGATCGGCATCACCATCAAGACCTATAGATATGAAGATGTGGGTGGAAATGT
>DBCJ01000116.1:3759-4895 GCA_002293005.1 Ignavibacteria bacterium UBA961
GTGTGCAATGCACTTGGGATTCCTCATTATGTTGTTGATTGGTCAGAGCGATTTAAAGAGGAAGTGATCGACTATTTCGTGGAAGATTATCTCGCAGGCAATACTCCCAATCCATGCGTCAAATGCAATCGTTTGATCAAATGGGGTGAAATGCTCCGTAAAGCAGATATGCTGGGCGCTGAGTGGATTGCGACCGGACATTATGCCAATATTAGAAAAGATCCTGCTACAGAGCGATATGTTCTTTCGAGGGATTCCGACAATATCAAAGATCAATCCTATGCTTTATGGGGTTTGAAACAGGAGCATTTGTCACGAACATTGTTTCCGCTGACAGGTTATACAAAAGACCGTTCCAGAGCAGATGCTGAACGATTCGGACTAACGATTGCAAAAAAACCCGAATCATATGAAATCTGTTTCATTCCTGATAATGACTATAAACGCTTCATGCGTGACATGGTACCCAATCTTGAAGAAAGAGCCGGCAAAGGTGATATTGTCATGGAAGGCGAAGTGATTGGTTCACATCAAGGATATCATGGATTTACTGTCGGGCAAAGAAAAGGACTCGGTATTTCTCATCCTGAACCATTGTATGTTTTGGATGTTCTTGCCGACTCAAATACGGTTTTGGTAGGCACGGAAGAACATTTGCTCTCAAAAGAGCTTGTCGCACATTCAATCAATCTTATTAAGTATGCAGAGATTGATGGTACAAAAACCTTTACCGTAAAAATCAGATACAAAGATGAAGGTGCTCCGGCAGATTGTACGATGCTTCCCGATGGAACATTGCATGTGAAATTCCACGAAGACAGAAAGGCCATCACACCCGGACAATCCATTGTACTCTATGAAGGCAATGATGTCATCGGCGGTGGAATAATCGATCGCATCAATCAACAAGAGATTGATGCATGATTGATACTTGGAATCATAGGCATATATCCATTATGAAATCATGCCTGATTCTCATCTTTGTTTTCATGCCCACGATTCTCTTTTCTCAATTCAGACAAGGGAGCATTCCACAAAAAAAAGTACCAACAATGTTTGTGGATGCCTTATGGTTCAAAACAGATGGTGATTCATTGCCATTTATTGATGTGTATGCAAACATCCCTTATGAGGCA
>DBCJ01000049.1:0-4791 GCA_002293005.1 Ignavibacteria bacterium UBA961
GATGAGTGCAGAATTATTTCCAACCGAATCACCAAGAATGATTGTACCGGGTTCAATTGTCAAGATTGCAGGTTCAACAACATGCACATAACCACGAAGACCATAAATCTTGGTATTGGATAACTTAAGATTCGTTGAAATTGTGCCTGTCAAAACGGAGTCAACTTTTGAAGCAGAAGGACGCTCAATTGTGAATGGATTTGCTGTAATTGCTGTGGTTGTTGTATCAGACAATAATACCATTCTCAAATAACCACTTGTTGTAGGTAGCGCAGGTGCTCTAAATCCACCACGATATTGTCCGCGACGGAAGCTTCCTGTTGTACTGTCAATCACATTTGCCGCACCGGCCAAATCAGACCAAGGACCTGTAACTGATGTTCCAAATTGGAATTTATAACGTGAACCGATTGGTGATGCTGTTGTATCCCAACTGATATCATAAGACCAACCTGCACGATATGTCTCACCTGTTTTACCACCAGGAGTGAGAATTGTCAATGGTGCTTTAGGTGTTTGTGCTTTATAATTAGTATTCACGGGATCATAATTAGCCCATGGCAAATCCCAGCGCTCTGTACCAAATGCACCTTTGAATGCTACTTTTTCAAAGTATGAATCATCTATTGACACAGGACCATTCTTTGTGAATGATGCACCAGTCAAAACAGGAGAACCTGCTTTTGGTAATCCATTGAAAGTAGCATCTTCTGCATATGGATTTTCAAGCATGGCACCATTTGCATTGTCTTTGTCAAGAGAATTACCGAATTCTGTTTTCGCAATCCAATTGGCATCAAATCCTGAAGGAGCTGTACCACCTGCTGTATTCATCCATGTGTTCTTAACACCGAACCACATGCTATTGCGAATTTGCAATGAATCGGAAAGAGCGGCATTCATTGTTGGCACTTGAGCAATTTCCAAACCTCTCGGCCAGCCCATGAATACTGAATTGTAAATTGACTGACGAGAGTTTCTTCTGATCTGCGCAGCAGCACCGAATCTTGAATTTGGAGTTGCTGTTACATCAGACAATGGACCGATTGCGGTTACATTTGAGAAGATTGCTGTGGTATTTGGAAGATTGAATGTTGCAGTAGCATCATTGTCGGATTCAAATGCTTGTGATGTTGATTGATCGGCTCTTGCCTTGAATCTTTGTGAAACCGCGAATTGTATTTTACCACTGAAACCATTATCAGTGTCAAAATCATCATCGAGTGAATTCACAACGATCAAGCGCTTAGCGTTTACATTTCCACCAAACCATTCGATTCCATCATCATTTGCATAGCTAACTTGAACATTCTCAATAGTTGTACCATTTCCTACACCGCCCAAAGTAAGACCATTCAATTCTTGGTTTGGCTGAAGAGCGATACCACCGAATTCAACACGAACATAGCGGAGAACGCCACTATTGTCATCTTCGAATGCACCACCATAATACCACTTGGACTTATCATTCGGATCTGCAACACCACCTTCTTGTGCGGCTTCAAATCCTGGATTATTGATCTTAGCACGACCAAATATCAAGAGTCCACCCCAGTCGCCTGATCTTCTTTGTCCTGCAGGAGCAGAACTTGTGAAAACGATTGGAAGTTGCGGTGTACCATTTGCATTGATCTTTGCACCACGATTGATGATGAGTGCAGAGTTTTTACCAACTGTATCACCAACAATTACCGTACCGGGCTGAATGGTAAGTGTCGCAGGAGATACGACATGCACAAATCCGCGAAGACCATAGATTTTTGTATTTGACAAGAAAACATTTGATGTAATTGTACCTGACAATACTGAGTCTATTGTAGTTGGTAGTGGTCTTTCAATTGAAACAGGATTTGTTGAAATACCTGCAAGATTTGTATCTGCAAGATTTACCATTCTCAAATAGAAAGTTGAAGTTTCAATAGATGGAGCTCTAAATCCACCACTATATTGACCTCTGCGAAATGTCGAGCTGACATTACTATCTTTCACATTAGTTGCACCTGTCAAATCAGTCCATGGACCTGTTTTGCTTGTACCATATTGGAATTTATAGTTTGCACCAAGAGTCGTTGTAGTGGTATCCCATTTCAAGTCATAAGAGATACCTGCACGATATGTTTCACCTGTTGCAGAACCAGGAGATGTAATGCGTGGCTTGACTGGTTCTTGCGCTTTATATGTTGTATTGATAGGATCATAGTTTGCCCATGGCAAGTCCCATCTTTCTGTATTCATGGCACCACGATATTCCACTTTAGAGAAGAATGCATCATCAATTGAAACCACTCCATTCTTTGTGAATGTCGCACCTGTCAATAGAGGTGATCCTGTCTTCAAAGCAGGATTGAATGTTGCATCTTCGCTGAATGCATTTTCAATCATTGCGGCAGCAATATTACCTCTTTCGACACTATTGGAATAAGGCGCTTTGCTAATCCAGTTTGCATCCATGCCAGCAGGAGCAGTTCCTCCTGCCAAGTTCATCCATGTACCTTTAACGCCATACCATGCAGTATTGCGAACATGAACGGAATCCACATTAGCGGCATTCATTGTTGGAACTTGTGCGATTTCAATACCGCGAGGCCAACCGACAAATACAGAATTATAGATTGCTAGACGAGAATTTCTACGGATTTGAGCACCGGCACCAAAACGAGAGTTTGGAGTAATGGAAGTGTCGTTTACAGGACCAATCGCCGTGATATTTGAGAAGATGGAAGATGACAAAGGAGCATTATATGTTGCAGTTGCATCATTATCAGCTTCAAATGCTTGTGATGTAGATACATCGGCTCTTGTTTTGAATCTTTGGACAATACCAAATTGAATGCGACCACTGAATCCATTATCTGTATCGAAATCATCATCAAGAGCGGCAGTGGAAATAAGATATTTTCCATCCACTGAACCACCAAACCATTCGAATGCATCATCATTTGCATAGCTTACTTGAATGCGTTCAAAAGTAGTTCCGCGACCAACACCACCCAATGTGATACCATTCAATTCTTGATTTGGTTGAAGAGCGATACCACCAAATTCAACGCGGACATATTTCAAAGAACCGCTATTATCATTATCATCTGTACCGCCATAATACCATTTGGATTTATCATTTTGATCTGCAACGCCACCTTCTTGCGCGGCCTCACCACCGGGATTATTGATGCGGGCTTTTCCATAGATCAACAATCCACCCCAATCACCAGGACGACGCTGACCCGGAGGTGCTGATGATGTGAAGACGATAGGTAATTGCGGCGTACCATTTGCAATCAATTTAGCACCGCGATTGATTACCATCGCAGAGTTTTTGCCAACTGTATCACCAACGATGATTGTACCAGGTTGAATTGTCAATACAGCGGGTTCAACAACATGAACAAAACCACTGAGACCATAAATCTTTTGATTGGACAATGTCACATTGGTGTTAATTGTTCCCGACAATACTGAGTCAACCTTAGTTGGAAGCGGACGCTGAATGATGATAGGATTTGTTGAAACACCATTCATGTTTGTGTCAGCAACTTCCACCATGCGGAGAAATCCTGTCGCAGTTTCAATACCTGGTGCACGGAATCCACCAACAAATTGACCTCTTCTGAAAGTGCTATTGACATTACTGTCTTTTACACTTGTAGCGCCTGCCAAATCTGTCCAAGGTCCATTCTTAGATTGTGAAAATTGGAACTTGTAAACCCCACCAAGTTTAGTTGTCGTTGTATCCCAAGTGATGTTATAAGATGTACCTGCACGATATGTTTCACCTGCAGTTCCACCGGGTGATGTGATTCTTGGCTTTGGCGGCTCTTGAGCTTTATACTCAGTATTGATTGGATTATAATTAGCCCATGGAAGATCCCAGCGAGTAGTGCCCATCGCACCTCTGAAATCAACTTTATCAAAGAATGAATCATCAATTGCAATGACACCATTTCTGGTGAAGTTAGCACCTGTCAACAAAGGAGAATTTGCTTGCAATGCAGGATTGAAGGTTACATCAGAAAAAGGGTTTTCAAGTCTTGCAGCAGCAGGACTACCTTTTTCAATTAGATTATTATATGGTCCTTTTGTAATCCAATTGGCATCCATTCCTGGTGGAGGAGTTCCACCGGCCAAGTTTAGCCATGAACCCTTGATGCCATACCATGCACAATAGCGAACATGCAAAGAATCTGCATTCGCTGCATTCATGGTTGGTGTTTGTGCAATTTCAATTCCACGAGGCCAACCTAAGAATACCGAATTATATATCGATTGACGAGAATTTCTACGAATTTGAGCACCTGCACCAAATCTTGAATTCGGGGTGAAGGATGTATCAGCCAATGGACCAATAGCTGTGATATTTGAAAAGATCGCAGAAGACAATGGACTATTGAATGTTGCAGTAGCATCATTATCCGCCTCAAATGCTTGAGAGGTAGATTGATCTGCTCTTGTTGTATAGCGCTGAACAATACCATATTGAATTCTTCCACTGAATCCATTATCAGTATCAAAGTCATCATCCAATGCGCCAACTGAAATCAAATATTTACCATCTACATTACCACCAAACCATTCATAAGCATCATCATTAGCATAACTTACTTGGATATAGCGCATTGTTGTACCACGACCGACACCACCCATTGTGATACTATTCAATTCCTGATTTGGTTGAACTGATATACCTGCAAATTCTACTCGAACATATTGTAGAGATCCGCTATTGTCATTATCGTCAGTTCCACCATAATACCACTTGGTTTTATCATTTGGATCTGCGACTCCACCTTCTTG
>DBCJ01000049.1:4944-8923 GCA_002293005.1 Ignavibacteria bacterium UBA961
GCACCACGATTAATCACAAGTGCAGAGTTTACACCCACTGTATCACCTACAAGGATTGTCCCTGCTTGAATTGTCAAGACAGCCGGTGAAACCACATGTACAAAGCCTTTTAAACCATATATCTTTTGATTTGAAAGGAATACATTGGTAGTTATCGTACCGGTAATGACTGAATCTACTTTCGTAGGAGTTGGTCTCTCTATCACAATTGGATTTGTGCTTACACCAAATCTTGTTGTGTCAGAAAGTAAAACCATTCTCACATAACCTGTCAAAGTTGGAACAGATGGAGCTCTAAAGCCTCCATTGAATCTTCCTCTTCTATTGGATGAACTTGCATTACTATCCAAAACATTGGTAGCACCTGGCAAGTCAGTCCAAGGACCTGATGGAGTTGTTCCAAATTGAAATTTGAATCTTTGACCTAGAGTTGTTGTGGTTGTATCCCACACCAAATCATTAGAGCTACCTGCTCTATATGTTTCAAATGCAGCACCACCCGGTGATATGATCCTCGGGTTTTGTGCCCAAACCTGCATTGACAATGCCAAGATTGCCAGAAATAGGGAAGCTATGTGTTTCATGGCCTTTTGTATAAAAAGTGAATGATTATTTCTTTACTGCCACTTATATGCTATGCTCAAAGAGAATGTGGTTCCGAACACATTTGATTGAACTGTATTATCGCCTTGTTTCCAGTACAAAGTTTGATTGAGAAGATCGCGTACTGATAGTTTCACATCAAACATAGAAGAAACTGTTTGTGATACTGAAAGATCCAAGAGATCCCTTGGCTCTTCATACCAATGTGGTGTTTTGCCATCGCGTTCAAGACCGGGGAATCGACCCAATTGTGCTACTGACACAATGCGTCTACCGGCTCTATTATATGCGATATTGACAGATGTTCCTGTTTCGGGATTCATATAGAACAAAGATGCATTGACTGAATATGGAGATTGTCCCCACATTGGTCTTGTCTCTTCTGAATTCCCTTGACTGATTGTGATCTCTGAATTGATGAGCGTTACATTTGTTCCAAACATGAAATTGGAGAACATGGAACCAAGGAAGCCGAGTCCTTTTCTGAATTCGAATTCCACACCATAATTATTCGCTGATCCATCTTTGATGATATTGCCGAGTGAATCACGAATCGCGCCACCATTTTCCCAAGTTCTATCTGGCTTACCGCCTGTTTCACCACTCAATGTTTCTTCAATCGGATTTCTGAAATTCTTGTAGAAACCACTGACTGAGAATACTTCACCGGGACCCATGAATGTTTCAAAGCGCAGATCATAATTTTCAACTTGAGTACGATTGAGTTTGGTGTTTCCACGAACATTTACAAGCTCATTGAAATTGTAAAATTCAAATGGTGCAAGTTCACGGAATGTTGGACGAGTGAGTGTTTGTGAAGCAGATGCTCTGATATTTGTTGTCTCATTCATTTTATAAATGAGATTCAATGCAGGAAGGAAATCGAATGTATGATAATCAACTGTCGCGATTTGTCCATTCGAGAAAAATCCATTGAGATTGATTGTATTGTCTTCCACGCGCAAACCGGTGATAACGCGAAATTGCTCTGATCCAATTTCAAATGGTGAATCGATCATTGCATAGCCGGCATAGAGACTTTCCGTTCCTGAATATCCATCGCTTGGCTTGGAGTCCTCGCGCATGTACAATGTGTCACCGCGCAAATCGAAATTTTGTGCACTGAATAATTTATCGGGTGAAGCTGCATAGAAATCAGTACCCAATAAACCATTTGGATCATTGGAAGCAAGTGTGAAAGATCTAGCCGAGAAACCACGATCACGTGTTTCCATTAAAGCTCCGGTCTTCACCTTCAATTCAGCTGTGATTGGAATGGTAAGATTGAATGATCCACCATTGACTTTATCCGTGAGATTCGAGAAGAATCTTCCTGCAAGCGTACCATCACCCAATGGCTGAACATCAGCGATGAATGGTGCATCAGGTGAAGTTGATTGGCGTGAATAACGGAGTCTTCTGAAGTCAGGTTCATCTCTTTCTGATTGAGAATATCCATATCTCCAATCAAGCAACATATTGTTCAAAGGCAATGTATGCTCGCCACTCACTTGTGTCGAGATCAATTCTTTCTGCACGAATTGAGCACTGAATTGTCTGAAATCAATCCCTTGTGTTGAATCTGCGCCCTGAAGGAAAAGAGTTTCATCATCGATGGAGCGATTATAAATATTCTTGAAGCTGATGGAATTTGTTGTTCCGATTTTATAGGACACATTCATCAATCCACCGATTCCGGCCGATCTATTTGATACGGAACCACTGCTCTTGCGCTCATAAGAACCATCACCGAGCAATGTATTTCGGTCTGTTGCTGATTTGATCGCATAGGAATTTCCATGTGAAAGCGATGCAATCACACCGAGTTCATTGCCACCTACTTCGAAGATGTCTGTATAAGCCAAATTCACACTGGTATTGGGATTCGCGGATGCAGAATCTTTTCTCCAGGAATCTGATTTCAAGTCACGACCAAATTGCTGTAGCCTTTCTTGTGCATCTTGCTTTCCGGCATATGCATCACGAATCAATCTGTCAGTCTCAGCTCTATTGGACGGCGCGCTTGAAGGAAGCGATCTCATACCATCGTCAATTCCAAGCCAATCGGATGAACTTCCGGGTGTGCTCAAAAATGCATTGTCTCTCAACGTTGTATTCGTATTGAATGCGCTTGAAATTGATGCCTTCAATGAAAATCCATCAGGAAAGTCGACAGTGTTCAATTGAACCAAACCACCCACAAAATTTCCGGGTAAATCCGGTGTGAATGATTTGGCGACATTTGCACTTTGCAAGAATTCGGATGGGAACATATCAAAGGCGAATGAGCGCTTATCAGGTTCGGTTGTGGCCAAACCTGCACCATTCAATGTGGTATTATTATAGCGATCACTCACGCCTCGAACATATACGAATTTGTCGCCAACGAGTGTTACGCCTGAAACACGCTTCAATGCTTGACCTGCATCACCATCCGGAGTTTTGGAGATTTCTTCTTTTGAAACTCCATCACTCACTTGTGCAGCATTCTTTCTTTGAGCAAGAATTGTGGATTGCGCATCATTGGAACGACGCGCTTCAATCACCACATCCTCGGTCTTTTTTGATTCCGGTGACATGGAAGCATTGATTGTCGTGGTTTGGCCGGCGGTTACGATCACTGAACCAATGGTTTTTGCGGAATAGCCGACAGATGTGAATATGATTGTATATGTGCCCGGAGCAACCGCTTTGATGGTGTACTTCCCTTTCACATCAGAAAAAGCACCTTTTTTGGTGTCTTTGAGGCGCACGGTCACACTGCGCATAGGTTCGCCGGTTTCGGCATCTTTCACATTACCGGAAATTATGCCGTCTTGTGCCCGGACATTTGCGGACATCATACATGCTATTCCGGTGAAGAGCATGAAAATTAGGACTTGAAAACGATTTCGCATTTGTAGAATAATCTAAAATGATACAACACACACTAGAACACTGCAAAACTACCTTCGTGATGTAACCTGTATGTTATGGCAATGTTAAGTCTTGGTAAAGTACCCTCTCTTTTCCCTAAATTTGCGTGAATAACTTTGGAGTATCTATGTCATTTGAATTATTACAAACCTTGTGCAAGACTCCCGGAATACCCGGTCGGGAGCATCAATTCAGAGATTATGTGTCCGGAATACTTGGTCCAATCTCAGATGAACCTCTAAGAACAGATCCGATGGGCAATCTTTTTGCGGTGAAAAAAGGAAATGGTACAGCGCCTCGCTCCATCATGCTTGCCGCTCATATGGATGAAATCGGATTTATTGTCCGCTTCATTACAAAGGAAGGATTCATTTATGTACAACCACTTGCTGGATTTGATCCTCGAGTGCTTATTGCACATCGTGTGACAGTACACACGAAGTTGGGTCCTCTGACAGGA
>DBCJ01000016.1:0-4043 GCA_002293005.1 Ignavibacteria bacterium UBA961
TTCCGAACTTGATCTATATGCTTCATTCTCAGCATCATATGTGGAATAATGATATTGTGTGTCCGATTCAAATTCAGCGGCACATGTATCAACTGTTTTATACACAGGAATGATACCCTCTAGTTTTCTTCTTGAACGGACGTGATCCTCTGTGCAATGCATGAGATGTGATAACTGAACATCTGAAAAACCCATTGTTTTGAGATTTCTGAGAATATCAGTTGGTAAAGATTCGATCGAATAGGCTCTTGACTTGATATACTCAGCGCTATCCACAATATCTCGACATTGTTCAATGAACCAAGGATCATATTTCGATAAGTCAAAAATCTCTTGTGTTGACATTCCAAAACGAAGTGCATCGCAGAGGTCAAATATGGATTGTGATGTATGCTTTGCGAGTCGTTTTTTTAAACTTTCAATATCTTCTGTGCCGCCATATTGCTCCACATAAGATGGAGAATCATAACCGAAACCAAAGCGCCCTTTTTCGATTGAACGAAGTGCTTTTTGAAAAGATTCTTTGAAAGTTCTCCCTATTGCCATCGCCTCGCCAACGGATTTCATCTGAACGCCGAGAATATCTTCAACATTTTCAAACTTTTCAAAGTCCCAACGAGGAACCTTTGTGACGACATAATCTATGGATGGCTCAAAACATGCAGGGGTTTTCTTTGTGATATCATTCAGTATTTCATCCAATGTATAGCCGATTGCAAGCTTTGCAGCAATCTTTGCTATTGGGAATCCGGTTGCTTTTGATGCAAGAGCGGAACTGCGTGATACGCGAGGATTCATTTCAATAACAATCATTCTTCCATCGCGAGGATTCACCGCAAATTGGACATTGGATCCACCTGTCTCCACACCAATTTCACGCATGATTTTGATTGCTGCATCTCGCATGCGTTGATATTCTCTGTCGCTAAGAGTTTGAGCTGGTGCAACTGTGATGGAATCACCAGTATGTACACCCATTGGATCAACATTTTCAATGGAACAAATGATCACGCAATTATCAGCCGTATCGCGCATCACTTCCAATTCATATTCTTTCCAACCCATGATTGATTCTTCAATCAATACTCTATTCACCGGACTCGCAATCAAACCGGAATTCACGATATCCTTGAATTCATCCATGGAATGCGCTATGCCACCACCTGAACCACCCAAAGTGAATGATGGCCTGATGATTGCAGGAAATCCAACGGTGTCTATGAGAGTAAGAGCTTCTTCGAAGGAATTGACAAAACCACCTTTGGGCATGTCGAGACCACATCTCATCATGGCTGCAAGGAATAATTCTCTGTCTTCAGCCATTTTGATTGCTTCTACTTTAGAGCCAATCAATTGAACATTATATTTTTCAAGAATACCCTTTTCATGCAATTGCATAGCCGCATTGAGTGCGGTTTGTCCTCCCATTGTGGGAAGAATTGCATCGGGTCTTTCCTTTTCAATGATTTTTTCAATGTATTCAGGTGTTATAGGCTCGATATAGGTGGCATCTGCGAAGACAGGGTCTGTCATGATTGTGGCAGGGTTCGAATTAACCAAAGACACTCTAAACCCTTCTTCTTTCAACACTTTACAGGCTTGCGTGCCGCTATAATCGAATTCACATGCTTGACCAATAACGATAGGTCCGCTACCAATTACCAATATCGATTGAATATCACTTCTGCGTGGCATGAATGTTTGTCAAATTGTTGGAGAAGAATTGTAGGCGGAAACAAATATTGGTATTTGATTCGGCATATCCAATATTGGTGGAAAATTCAGTACTGAATTGAGTAGTCACTTCGTTTGCATCACTCAGCACTTATCTCATTAGCAGTCTCACCTGTCTCAAAAAGAGCATCAACAAATGCCTTTGGATCAAAGTATTGAAGGTCTTGAATACCCTCACCAACACCAATGAATCGTACAGGTAATTGCAATTCATGTGCTATTGGAATAATGATTCCACCTTTTGCGGTACCATCAAGCTTTGTAAGAACAATTCCGGTGATTTCAGAAACTTTTGCAAATTCTTTGGCTTGCTGCAAACCATTTT
Organism: Ignavibacteria bacterium UBA961; assembly: GCA_002293005.1. Taxonomy (GTDB): domain Bacteria; phylum Bacteroidota; class Ignavibacteria; order Kapaibacteriales; family UBA961; genus UBA961. The sequence continues at coordinate 2,060 of DBCJ01000016.1, forward strand.
GTCCGGTAGTGGCATCAATGACGAGCAATACTTCATGTGGTGCGTCCGGAACCTTTTTCTTCATCACTCTCGATATCTTCTCCAATTCCTGCATGAGTCCAAGCTTATTATGAAGTCTTCCAGCAGTATCAATGATAATCACATCCATTTCTCTAGACAATCCAGCTTGAATTGTATCAAAAGCTACAGCCGCGGGATCTGCTCCCTGTTTCTGTTGTATGATCTCAACACCGGCTCTTTGCGACCACACTTCTAGTTGTTCATTGGCAGCGGCACGAAATGTATCTGCAGCACCGATCAATACAGATCTTCCTGCATTTTTGAAATTCAATGCCAATTTGCCAATGGTTGTGGTTTTACCAACTCCATTCACACCGACCATCATGATGACAAATGGCTTTGCATGAGCAGTTTTATAATAGTCATCGGAAGAAATTGGAGCAATGGAATGCAGAATTTCATGTATTTCAGACTTGATCATGGAATAGATCACGGATGAATCATCAACTGCATCTCTTTTGATTTTATCCTTGACATTATTCATGATATGAATTGTAGTAGCAACGCCGATATCAGATGTAATGAGAATTTCTTCAATATCTGCTAGCAATGCTTCATCGATTTTTCTTCCAACACCCAATACCGATAAAAGTCTGTCAACAAAAACAGTTCTAGTTTTCTGCAAACCTTCTTTCAATTTATTGATGCCGGTTGCTTCTGCAATTGAAGACAAAGTCTTTTTGAATGAATCGAATAAGCCCATCAAGATACCTTCATTGTTAAAAACATTCTCTTGCCATAATGGATCAGAGAATACACAATCATCAGAGTCGAAACCACATAAGCAATCTGCAAATACAATCCATCGATTCCGGCAAAAGCACATACTAAAACCAGTCCTATGGTAAGTACAGTAGCTTTACCGACATAGGTCGATGGAAGCACAAAATCTGATTTATTGGCAAAGAATAATCCTGCCATGACTATTAGTAGATCTCTACCCAAAACGATTGCAATATACCAAATCGACAATTGGTCTGTCCAAATCATTCCCAAGCAGACTGCCGCAATGAATATCTTATCTGCAAGTGGATCCAATACTTTCCCCCATTCAGTCACTTCATTTCTTACTCTGGCCAAATAACCATCCAGTAAATCAGAGATATATGCAAGTAAAGCAATACCATATACCATCTCCTTCTGATCACCTGAACTGATGAGCATAAACATCCATGGGGCAATTATCATTCTGGCAACACTCAACATATTGGATGCTGTGAATAATCCTGATATTGGAAGTTGCATGGTATTACTTTATGATGAGAATAGGTTTCATTTGAATCATTCCTTTTGATGTCTCAATCAATGGGACATACATTCCTGAGGGTATGTGATCAGGAATCGCATACTGACTACTTTGCATCATACTTGGAACCTGGAATTCATGTTTCTTGCCGAAAGTATCAAACAATTGCAATGAATGGATAGTGATATCCTTTATCAATGCATACAGGTTTAGTTGATTATGTATGGGATGTGGTCTTATTTCAAATAATTGTTGATTACCGGTCGATAGAATAGTGGAAGTAATATTGACATCGCAATCACTATTCTGATCAATGATAAATGGAACTCCTATGCCTTTCAATGGAAAAACAAGTGATGAACATGTATCTCTGAATACTATCGTATCGCGCCACATTCCAACCGAGTCAGGTGAAAAGCATATTTCCAAAGAGAGGGAATCACCCGGTTTGATGCGAATCGGAAACTGAGCCATAGGCATGGAAAACTCAATATTTCTCATGATATAAGGCAATTCCAATTGATAATCCATCAAGGAATTACGATTGGTGAAGGAAAGAGTAATACATGTTTTACTTCCAAGTACAGTGGAATCAAATTCCAATTCTTTCTTTCCAGAAAATGAACTAGACAAAAAATTGTCTAAGTCGATTCCCGAAATAATCACTGGAAGAGAAAC
>DBCJ01000016.1:4102-9874 GCA_002293005.1 Ignavibacteria bacterium UBA961
ATCGAAATAGTTCTTCCCTTTTGGCCATCATTCCAAGCATAAGATCGATAGCCATTTTCAGCCATTAAAATTGTAGAATCTGAATTGCATAAAACCGTTTTTCCAATGACTTGTACCGAGGGAGGATCGGGGTTTGCCCATTTGATTGAAGGGATATTCAATATCCGAGAACATCCTTTTGCGTCAAATACTTCAATGAATAATGAATCACTTCGATTGATACGATTGAATGTTCTTTGTGAATCGGATGAACCATCAGACCATCTACATGAAGCATATACTCCCAGTACTGCGATGTCGAATGATTCATCTTTACAAAAAACAGTATCATTTTTAATATTTAATTCAGCTTGAATAAGTTTTTCGAAATTGATATTCACTGTATCGGAGAAAGTCCTACACAATAGTGAATGAAAAGCTGAAACGATATATGTTCCTGATTTTGTGATATTCAAGATCGGACTATTCCCCAAGCCATTGTTCCAACTAATATTTCGATATTCAGCAGGAATTGTCAGAGTGATCGTATCTCCATTGCAAAATGGTGCTTTTGGATATATAACAAATGAATCAGGCACATTTCTATAAGTAAACTTAAACACACCTTCACCTACTGCCCATCCAATTGAATCATTGACAAAATGCAAATCATCGATATTTGCAGTATTCAATCCACAATTGACTTTCTCCCAGGTATCTCCTGCATTTGATGTGTATAATACTTCGCCTGCATCACCACATATCCATCCATTTCTTTGATCAATCAAAAATGAGCCAAACATGGCTTTTGAACCACGATACTCTTTCCAAGTTTTGCCATTGTCTGTCGTGAAATTCGCTCCACCACTTGATCTTCCTCCGCCTGAACAATCATCGCCAGCATAAGGAAGCAGAAAGGATGAACCACGATTTGTTATTTCCTCCGCCCAAGCGCGAGGACCTGAGATATCGGTAAAAGGTGTCCAAGTAACACCACCATTGAGTGTTTGCCAAAGCACACCACTGGAAACTGCGAAGCCGAGTCCATTTTTGTCATAAAGAATCAAATCCGACAATCCACTTTCGGGTTCGAATCCCCTATATGTGGTCCATGAATTACCACCATCACTAGTGCGAACAAATACTTGAGGACTACCACCACAGCCACCACCGATATAAAGGCCATTATCTTTATCGACAAAGTAACAACCCCAAATCTGACTCATGTTTACGCTGAGATCTGTGATCTCTTGCCAAGTAAGTCCACCATCAGATGTCTTGAACACTCCTCCGGGACCGGACACAAATCCATGCATACTGTCAACAAAATGTATGCTTTCAAGAAATGGTCTTCCTTGGATGGTTATGCCTGTCCATGTATTTCCACCATCTTTTGTCAGAAGAATATTCCCGTCAAAGCCACAAATGAACCCATATTGTGGGTCATTAGGAATGAAATATACATCAAGGAAATAACCGGAAGACATGGCATTCGGAAGTGTGACCCTTTCCCAAGAAGGTATTTTTTGAGAAAATGCAGAAGAGAAGGTGGAAAACAGCAACAATACCACTCCCCGAGCAATTGCTTGTTGTATTGTCATATATTGAGTCTCAAAGCCATTTGTAAACTAATTCTTATCATGCAAAAGTATCAATTATGTTACATATGTCATTCATGGAAATCATTAATACTGAACATAGATAAGTGATTCGCAGAATTACACTGTAATTTCCATTATTTTACCTGTCGTGTATGCGATTTTTAGTGTATTTTTACGACAGCAATTCCCAAATAGCTAATACCACCATACAACTGTGAGCAGTTCCATGGAAACACCCAGCATAAACAGAAGAGATTTTCTTAGAGGAAATCTAAACAAAAGCAAGAATGAACGAACATTGAATGATACTCTTTCACCGTATTCTTATCCTCTTGATCGAAAAACCGCAGCTCATTTATTGAGACGACTCAGCTTTGCCCCAACCCTTCAGCAGATTGAATTTTTTGTTGGTAAAACAGCACAAGAAGCTGTTTTCATTCTACTGGGTGAACCTGAGACGGAATATCAACCCACAAATTCTCCTTCATGGATTAACCTGACCACTGAAAATCCTTATGGAGCAGATATTTATACAAGATTTCAAATTGAGGGGCAATGGAAGAATTATCATTCAAATCTTCAAACATGGTGGGTGAATTTGATGATTGCCGAGCAAACACCTTCTGTTGAGAAATTGGTGCATTTTTGGTCGAATCATTTCACCACTGAATTTTCCTATGATGATGCCTATATCCCTCCACAAATCCTCTTCCGACAACTTGCAATGTTTCGTAAGAATCGCCTAGGTAATTTTAAGCAATTCGTGGAAGATGTGACACTCGATCCAGGTATGTTGATTTATCTAGGTGGTAATCTCAATACCAATCGTAAGCCAAATGAAAATTATGCACGCGAATTGATGGAACTCTATACAACAGGCATAGGACATTATACCGAAGGAGATGTAAAGGAGGCCGCTCGAGTTCTTACCGGTTGGAGAGTTGCCCGTTATAATGATGAACCTGCAAGAAATGGCATTTATAATGCATATTTCCAACCATCAGATCATGATACCGAAGCAAAGCAATTTTTGGGAAGATCCATTCCTGCAAGAGATCCTGCTTTCAATACAGAATATCTTGTAAAAACAGAAGAAATACGAACAATGCTGGACATTCTCTTTGATGTTCGCAAAGTCGCTATTGCTAGATTCGTTTCAGCAAAGATTTATAAGTATTTCTTTTATTCGAACCCCAACGAGGACGCAACTGATTTCATAAATGAATGCGGTGATTTATTGATTCAAAATGATTTTCAGCTCTACCCATTATTCTATGCAATGTTCTCGAGTGATCATTTCTTCAATCAACAAATCATTGGAGCTCAAATTAAGAGCCCAACTGAATTGATATGTGGTTTTTCCAAAGCTTTGAAGAAAGGCATCGCAAATATTCCGGGCAATTTATCAGCTATGGAAGAAATTCTGATTGATCCTCCAACTGTTCAAGGTTGGGAAGCTCATCATAGATGGATAACTACAAAAACATTCCCAAATCGTGTGAAATTTGCAAGAGATCTTGTGAATACAATGACAGATGATGAAGTGATTTCATTCATCAAAACATATCCTGCCTATGATGATGCAGTGGAATTGGTTAAAAATATTTGCTTGCATCTACTTCCATTCCTGCCAAATCAGGATGTACTTGATAAATTTACCAATATCGCACTCCTTCAAAATCAGCCTGTTTATGAATGGTCTGATATGATTTCCGATAAAGCACCTGCAGTCCGAGGCATGAAAGCATTGCTTATCGAGATTGCTAAAAATCCCGCTTTCCAATTATGTTAATGCATCTTCGGAGAAATAGAATATGAAACGCAGAACTCTACTTAAGGCAGGTGCATTGGCCGGAGCGGCGGCATCTTTCCGTTCGATTCCACTTTTTGCACAAAACCCTATAGGCGCTTTGGGTCTAAATGCCATAGATAATGATGCAATTCTCATCATCATTCAAATGTTTGGTGGAAATGACGGATTGAATACCATCATCCCTGTGGATGACCCCAAATATGTTCAAATACGACCTAATATCTCCGTCAAAAAAGACAATCCTGATGCATCAAAAAGGCCTGTCAGGATATTAAGCTCTGACATGTATTTCCATCCCGCATTGGTGAATGGTGTTCATAAAAACGGATTTTTGGGTTTGATGGATGCCGGAAGATTGGCAGTTATTCAAGGAACGGGGTATGAAAATCCCAATCTCTCACATTTTCGGTCAACTGATATTTGGTTAAGTGGACTGAACAGTTCTGATCCAGCTATTAGATTGAATGAGGGGTGGATTGGAAGAATGTTCGAAAAAAATTACCCTGAATTCCCAATTGTCATTCCGGAACATCCACTTTGCCTACAGCTTGGCGGAACTTTATCAATGCTTTTACAAAGTGATAAAGGAGATATGGGATTGGCAATTGGTGATGTTGATAGTTTTGTAAAAGACGGAGGCACTAGTTCCGATTCTCCTATGATGGCTGGCACAAGCAATTATGCAAATGAGTACAATTATATACGATCGATCGCTGCTAAAGGTGATGCCTACAATAAAGTAATTGAAGAAGCCTGGAAAAAAGGTACAAATTCTACAGGCATTGATTTTGCAATTGCCAATGGAGCAAAAGGAAGTTTAATCAGACAAATGGGTATTATTTCTCGCCTGATTTCCGGCGGTCTTAAAACAAAAGTATATCTCGCAAATATTGGGGGATTTGATACACATGTTCAACAACAAGACACTTCAAACAATGGTCAGCATCCTGCATTGCTCAATCAATTGGGTAATGCAGTAAGCATGTTCATGGATGATGCAGTTCAGCAAGGATTTGCGAATCGTGTAGTTGGCTTGACTGTATCTGAATTTGGCAGAAGACCCTATGAGAATGGTTCGAATGGTACTGATCATGGAACGACCTCCGTTCAATTTGCTTTCGGTACAAGAGTTCAAGCCAATATTTTCGGTGCAAATCCCGATTTTTCCGATCTTGATCGCAATGGCGATTTGGCCTTTGATATGAATCGTAATATCGACTATCGCCGGCTCTATTCAGAAATTATTCAGACATGGTTTGGTGGATCTGCCGATGACTCCAAGGACATTCTCAAAGATAGAGTAGTACCTCTTCCCTATTTACAAAGTCCGATTGCATCACTCAATGATCCAATCATGAATTATGGAAATGGAGGTCTTCGATACTCGAATGACATAGCCTCATCAAATAGCGGACATCTGCATTTTGAAGTAAAAAAAGATTGTCATGTCACCATTAGACTCTATGATTCACTTGGAAAATTTGCCGGCAATCTTTTTGATTCATATATCATTGCAGGAAATCATTCTATACCCGTCGATATGTCGGTTCATGCTTCAGGAATGTATATTTGTGAATTGTCAACAAGAAATTTCAGACACACGACATCCATCATCGTTAGAAAATAATCACTTATGAAGCATAGCATCACCGCACTATTCTTCATGGCAATTCTCATTCTCTTTGGAAATACTTCCATGTATTCTCAGCAAAGAATGGATAAATATCAACTTGCCATGACTTATGAAGAACAAGGGGATTTTCGAAATGCGGCAAGAATTTTCCAAGAGCTATATGCTGAATCTCCCGGACAGTTTAAATATTTTCAGGGTGTTGCAAGAAATCTTACAGCTCTGCAAAGGCATATTGAACTCATGCCTCTCATAGAGGTTGAACTTGCCAAGAAATCAAGCATTGAATTATTGAGTTTGGCTTCACAGAATGCCAAAAAAGCTAATCTACTTCCCAAATCACAACAATACTTTGAACAAGTAATTGAACTTGTATCAAAGCTCTCCAATGATTTTGAAAGGGATAATGCCATACGACTGATTGCGCAGACTCAGAGTGATATTTCTTCATTTGAGAATGCGATTCAAACATATCTCAAAGGCAGAGTAATTTTAACTAATGCAAAAGATGCCTATGCAGATGAACTCAGCATGCTCTATGTTCAGATTGGAAATGTGGAATTGGGAATAAAGGAAATTGCAAAAGTCTTCAAGAAACAACAGCAATATGGATTGATTCAGGGAAGAATAGCAGCTCTGCTTATCGATGATAAATCCAAATCATATATCGATTCAGAATTATCCTCCATGTCAGCAAATGATTATGCCTTTTCACGGATTTATGTCTGGTTTTTACGCGAAATCAAAGA
>DBCJ01000120.1:0-1288 GCA_002293005.1 Ignavibacteria bacterium UBA961
TGCAAAACCACGATATACTGTTGTATCCACTGTTTGTCTTGAAATCCCCGGTTTTGCAATCACTGTGATTTTTACAGATTTTTCAGGGGCGATCAAATTACATTCATTCTTAGCTTGGACAGTATAGGTGCCGGAAGCTGTAGAAGCGATATTTTCTAGAAGTAGTTCAGGTCCTGATTGTGAAAGAAGAGTACCATTCTTCTTCCAGACATATGTGAATTGACTGCCATAAGTCCCATTTGCAACAAGGCGCACGGTTGAACCGGAACATACAGTTGAATCATTCGTGAAATTGAGTCCGGTAACAGGATTCGGGTTAACAACTACATATGCAGGATTCGAAGTAATAGGACTTCCACAAATTCCTGTGACAAGACATGTATATGTTCCTGTATTGCTTTGCTCAACTGAAGGAATAAAATATGTTGCTCTGGTTTCTCCCGAAATATCATTGCCATTTTTCTTCCATTGATAGGAGAGTGAACCACCCATTGCTTCTACAGAGAGAGTGACATCAGAACCAGGGCAAACGGTTGTGTCTTTGGGTTGACCTGTGATTTCCGTCAATTGATTGAATGAAAGAATTGCAGGATCGGAATTTATTTCTTGGCAGCCTATGATTTTTACATTGTAAATACCGGCATCAGTCAATTGTAAATTGTTTTTTGTCAATGTTGGATTTGTTTGTCCCGGTATTTCTTGTCCATCTTTGTACCACTGATAAGTATATATATTAGTTGGGGGTGCTATTTGTGGTGCAAATGTAATGCTTCCTCCTGCGCAACGCTCATTAAGAATCTCCATTTGTACGAGTATGTTTGGAATTTGGGAGATGGCGAATTTTGCAGTGGTATCAGATGTAGTATTATTAATGACTCTGATGCGATATTGATCGGCCAATACAGTAGGCATGGTAATCATGAAACTTGTGATGCTTTTCGCAACTTCACCCTGTCTTGCCCAAGTCTGACCATTATTGGTTGAAAGTTCAATTTGCGTGAAATCATTTAGCAAGCCATTTGCAATCCATGTCACATTGACAAGAGAACCTGAACATTGCACGCTTGTTTCAGTAATGGTTTCCAGCACGATGGATTGGCTGAGAACTGTCGAAAAACTCAACAAGAGCATTGAAACAATAAAAGCTCTTTTGCAGAGTACTTGTAAGTTGTATTTCATGTATCCTCCTTTATTTCCAATAATGTATTTGCATAATTTATGGCTTTGAAAGCAAACTAGAATCACTGCAGTCAAGTTGAGTGATTATGAATTAGGAATTATTCACCTC
>DBCJ01000120.1:1307-11881 GCA_002293005.1 Ignavibacteria bacterium UBA961
TTTTTCAGTCTCATCAACTGCTCAAATGCCTGAATTGGAGTCAATTGATTTAGATCCAAATCTTGGAGTGATCTTCTGATTGCATCGTCGCGAATCTCAAAGATGGACATTTGTCCTGAATCTTGCCTTTCTTGAACTCTGGTGGATTCAATATGTATTTGGGTTTTATCGCCTTCCATTTCCTTGAGTAATTGAGAAGCTCTGGAGATGATGGAAGGAGGTAAGCCTGCCATTTTTGCCACATGAATTCCGAATGAATGATCGCTTGATCCTGGAATCACTTTATGCGTAAAAAGAATCGTGTTTTGCACTTCTTGAACTTCAACTTTATAATTGCGTGCTCTTACGAGATGATCAGTAAGTGAAGTCAATTCATGATAATGCGTGGCAAACAACATTCTGGAATGAGTGATATCATGCACATGCTCGGCAATTGCCCATGCTATAGAGATTCCATCAAATGTAGCGGTACCTCTTCCCACTTCATCCAAAAGTAATAGACTTCTGGAAGTTGCATTATTCATGATATTCGCGGCTTCTTGCATTTCAACGAGAAAAGTACTTTCTCCGGCAGAAATATTATCCTGAGCTCCAACTCGAGTGAAAATTCTGTCAACCAATCCAATATCCGCAGATTCAGCCGGAACAAAACAGCCAATTTGAGCGAGTAATACTATCAAACCGACTTGTCGCAAATAACATGATTTACCGGCCATATTCGGACCCGTGATGATATGCATTTTTTCATCGTCTGAAAAGAATGAGTCATTTGGTGTAAACGGATTTGCCGGAGAGAGCGCTCTTTCAACAACCGGATGTCTTCCTGCAATGATGCTAAGATTTGTATGTTCTGAAATCGTTGGTTGAACATATTGATAGGAAAGTGAAACAGAGGCAAAGCTTCGAAGGCAGTCCAATTCTGCAATGGCTTTGGCAATACTTTGAATTGATTCAGTGTATTGCATGATCATATTGCGTAATTCTTGAAATAATTGTTGTTCCAATGAAGATATTCCATCATCAGCTGAAGTGATTTTTGTTTCAATCTCTTTTAATTCTTGAGTGATATATCTTTCAGCATTGGCCAATGTTTGTCTGCGTTGATATCTTTCTTCAGGAACTTTGGATTTATGTGTATTGCTGATTTCGATATAATAACCGAATACATTGTTAGAAGCAATTTTCAGTGAACTGATTCCGGTACTTTCTCTTTCTCTTTCTTGATAATCTTTGATCCAATCTTTTCCTGATGTCAATGCCTCGAGATAGATGTCCAAGTCGGAAGAAAATCCTCTCCTGAATGCAATCCCTGAACCTAATTGTGCAGGAGCTTCATCCATGAGTGCTCTTTCAATTGCACTTGTGATTGTGGTCATATCATGCAATCTATTCCATATCGAATCAAACAGTGTGGTCGGATGCTGTTTGATCAATTGCTTGATTTCCGGAATCGCAAGAAGGCCGTTTTTTAAGGCGATCATATCGCGAGGACCCGATTTCCCGGCACATATCTTTGTGATCGATCTTTCCAAATCACCGATTGTTTTCAGTACTTCCCCAGTTTTTTCTAAAAGATCCTTTTGCTCACACAAAGTATTGACACTGGTCAGTCTAGCTTCGATCAAAGTTTTATTTCTCAATGGTCTTGCAACCCATTGCTTAAAGAGTCTGCTCCCCATCGGGGTGAGAGTATGATCCAAAACAGAAAGCAATGTGCCATGCTTTTGATCATGAATGGAAGTGATTATTTCTAGATTTCTTCTGGTGGCATGATCAAGAAGCATGAAGTCTCCATGATCGAATACCGAGATAGTTTGAATTTGTATGGCGGATCTTTTTTGTGTCTCATTGATATAATACAGACATGCACCTGCGGACATTAATCCGGCTGACATTTCATCAATGCCAAAACCTTTGAGTGAAGCAGTATTGAAATGTCTTTGCAATACATCTCTTCCAAAATCAGCATCGAAAATCCAATCTTCTCTTTTGGTTATTGCAGGCTCAAATGGAAGGTCTTCAAGTATGTCATTCAATTCTCTGGATAAAGATCGAGATATGATGATTTCCGCGGGTGAGAATAATTCCAATACTGATTCTAATGCATGTTTGGCGATTTCAGTTGTATGAAATTCACCGGTTGAAATATCTGCGATGGCAATTCCATAAACGAGAAAACCCGAACGATGTGTATGTACGGCAATAGATGCGATAAAAGTATTCCTCTGAGCATCAAGCAATTTGTCATAGAGTCCAATTCCAGGTGTAACAACTTCAATGACATCTCTTTTCACGATGCCTTTTGCTTGCTTCGGGTCTTCAACCTGTTCACAAACTGCAACTCGATATCCTGCACGAACCAATTTTGGGAGATATGTATCCAGTTGATGATGAGGAAATCCAGCCAGAGGAACTTCACCGGCATCACCATTATTTCTTTTTGTCAAAGTGATTCCACAAACCTTTGAAGCAATCACTGCGTCTTCTTCAAATGTCTCAAAGAAATCACCCATTCTGAAGAGCAAAACCGCATCTGGGTTCATTGCCTTCATTTCCTTGTATTGTCGCATTAATGGGGTTTCTTTCATCTTCAGAGATTATTTATTGTCAGAAATTGAGAATACTTGCAATTTGCAGACTGCAAATTCGTGAAAAAACGCATATTATGTCAATTGTCATGGGGAAAACATGAATATCTTTATGAGAAATATCACCCTCTTCATGAGCTTTATACTCATCGCGTCGCTGACACCACATATTCTTTTCGCAGAAATCTATGAAGGTTGGATTGATTCCGACAGTTCAGAGCCAATACAACCAATTTGGATGGAAATCAATAGAGATCCATCGGGTAAATTCACCGGATGGTATTTGAACAGGGTGAATCATGATTCCTTGTCTCTCATTGGCGAAATGACCAAATCAGGATTAATCTTGAAGGTCATTTACGGAAGAAACTCAGTGTCCGAACAATTTACCCTCACGAAAAGTCATCTTGGATATGAAGGATTCTGGAAGCCGTCAAAAGGATATAATTCGGATGTGAGATTGTTTAAAACAGACTCCATCTATCATTCTACCATGAAGTTGATCATCGATACCAATATTTTGCGAAAAGGGAAGGGATGGCAAAACAGCATAACCGATATTCAATTTCTGATGGTACGTAAAGGAATTGCTTCAATTAAGGTATTTCGAGAGAGGATGCAAGGCGATAGACCTTGGATTTCATATCATGTGATTGATATGCTCAAGAATAAAGAGATTCAATTGACTGATTATCTTCATTCACTGTCATTTTCAAAAACCAAAATAGTCGCCGATGAACATGCTGAACAAGAAGCAATTAATCAATTGAAAGAATATGCCGAAGAAGATCTTGAAGCAATGAAAGAGTGTGGTCTTGACTTGGACAATGGATTGCATCTTGATGATTTCATGCTCTATCCAAATCGAACTGCAATCACATTTGATTATCTTAACATCTTTGGAATGAAGGTTGATTGCGATTATGAATTATTCCCGGTTCGATTTACAATGCCGATAGAAGATTTCAAGCATTGTATCAGACCCGGTTCTTTTCTGTCGAGATTGCTCATCGGATCATAATGCTCCGAAAAGTCCTGTTGAATAATCTTCATATGCTTTTGCAATCTCTTCTCTTGTGTTCATGACAAATGGACCATAAGCGACTATTTCTTCACGAATCGGTTTGCCAATCAATATCAAAGCTTTTGCCGAGGTCATTCCTTTCATTGATAATTTTTCACCATCATTAGCAAAAAGGGCGCAGTGATGTGTGGGGAAATTATGATCCTGAATTCCGATTTCACCTTCGATATTCAATGCAATGGCAGTATAAGAAGAAGGGAATTCATAATCGAATTCACCGCCTTCCTCAAATTGAACCAAGAGCATGCGGATATCTGTAAATGTAGATGCAACGCCCTTTATTCCTTGATACTCTCCTGCAATGACGGATACCTCAATCTTTTGACCCTCATATACAGGAATTGATGTGTTTTCAATCGCTTGATATGAAGGCGTGGTCATTTTGTGTTTTGCCGGAAGATTGACCCATAATTGCGCCATATGAAATAATCCTCCTGTTTCTGCAAACTCATCGGAATGATATTCTTCATGTAAAATGCCGGAGCCAGCTGTCATCCATTGAATATCACCCTCACCAATAATCCCGCCACCACCTGAATTGTCTCTATGTGCAACGCTTCCCTTAAATGCGAAAGTAACGGTTTCAAAACCGCGATGAGGATGTACATCAACTCCTCTACGATGTATGGTCGGTGTAAATACATGAGGAGAACCATAATCCAATAACAAAAATGGATCGGTTCTTTTCATGCCACCAGCAATCTGTCCCGGGAAAAAATTATGCACGCGAAATCCATCGCCGACAAAATGAGGTGGAGGTGGTGGAATGATGGATTCAATTGTTCGGGTGGTAATCATGTATCAATCTTTGGGATATATTGTAAATGTATTCTGGTTAAACTTCACATCAATTTCCGGTACATCTTCAGCTGTCAAACGCTTGATTTCCTCTATGACGGACTGCTCTTCATCAATCACCGGACCTCCTCTTCCAAATTGTCTAGTGGAAACTACTTTGCCTTCTAAAAATTCTCCTTTGGAGGAAACACGCAATTCAAAAATAGGTGCCATTCCTGAGATGCCTTTGATATTGAATTTTTCATAAGTGCAGAAATTTCCCATGGAATAGGCGATGAATCTCCCTTTGTACATGTCGATTGCTCTTGTGATATGAGGTCCATGACCCAAAACCACATCTGCTCCCGCATCTATCGCTTGTCGTGCAAAAGCATATACATCTCCGCGGTCCTGACCGAGAAACATTTCGTGTTTACGAGGTACATGTGTATGGGATTGTCCTTCGGCTCCTCCATGGAAAGAAACAATCACGATATCACAAAATGAATCAAGTTTCTTGACGATTTTCTGGAGTTCTTTTCCATCATTGATATTCAAGCATCCTTTATTTGGGGCGAATGCTGTCATACCGACCAATAAACCTTTTACTGTCAATGTGTCCCAAGGACATGATGTTTGTCCTGCATATCGAATGTCATGTTCTTTTAAAATAGATATTGTATTGAGTCTGCCTGGCTCTCCCAAATCCGAAACATGATTATTCGCTATTGAAAATAAATTGAAGCCGGCATCTTTCAATTCCTTAACGAAATATGATGGCTGTCTGAATACATAACATGATGCGGGATCTCCGCATGTTTTTGGAACACCACCACTATCGAGTATCGGACCTTCCAAATTGCCAAAAATGATATCACCTTTTTTCAATGCTTCTGTTACTGGTCGCAAAAGAAATGCATCTCGAGGTGGCATCGATGATTCACTAGGATAATTAGTGCCCATCATGATATCGCCAACAGCCGTGATGATTATATCTTTAGACTTTTCTTTGTTAATAATTTGACTAGAGTTCTGTTGTACATGCTCATTGTTCTTTTCAGGACTACATTGAAGCGAAGTCACGAAAAGAAGGAAAATGAGTAGTAATTGTGAAGGTTTTGCCATGATAATTTACCCTGCATAAATCAATGTATTGATACTCTTTGGAATTTACCGGTATTGGTCACATTTTGATTGAGTAAAATAGTATATTGTCAAGAGAATTATGGTATAAAATCCGGGTGAACAATGCGAGTATTTGCAATCATTTTGTTGGGTCTATCTCTTTGGAGCTGTGATGGCGGAAGTGTTTTGGGTCCTGAATCTATGCGAGTTAAGTTTCCAATAAAAGGAAGCACATTCTATTTTGAATCATATGAAATAGATCGGTATAATGATCGCGTTCCTGGATCAACTGTTGAATATTCAAGTGTAGTGGTAAGTGCGGATACCATCTTGTTCGGTAAGTCTGATGTCTATGTCTTGCGGAATCAATATCGCGATACAAGTTATCTCGAATTCTATCATGTGAATGAAGAGCAAGACTTGCAACAAAGAATCACTTTGGGAAATTCAACAGTTTGGATGAAAATCCCAATAAGTACTTTAGCGGAAACAAAGGATACTGTCTCATCAAATATAGATCTTGGTCAAGGAAGAAGAGGTATTCTTGAATATGTATATATGCACTCATATTATGGCGATGAGTCATTTACGATTGATACAGTAAAAGTCAGTGGAAGGAAATTCCGTTCACGATTGAAGTATCAAACAACATATTCGGGTAGAGTTGAGAATTCAGGAGAAATCCAAAGTATTGATCACTATCTACCGAGTCTGGGAGTCATGGCATATTCCTATAGTCCAGCATATTATGACGAGCAGAATAGTCGATGGATCAATGGATATGTGATTCGGTTGAAAAGATACGAGAAGTAAAGGTTGATAGAGCAGTGTGTAATAAGTACTGTGCAAACAGCAAGAAGAATGAAGGTTCAATAACAAAAAAGCCTTAGCTCATTAAGAACCAAGGCTTTGATGTATTTGTAGCGGGGGCAGGACTTGAACCTACGACCTTCGGGTTATGAGCCCGACGAGCTACCAACTGCTCTACCCCGCGGTAAGGACTACAAACATAGGTTATTTTATGGGGATAAGCAAGGCTTATATTATTCTGAATCGGAATCTTCGATGACTTCTTCTGATTCTTGATTGGGATCTTGAGGACGAAGTACTGAAATTCCGATGCTTGTTGAAGATTCCGAGAGATAAGTAGATATCCTTTTATCTAGATAGACTCTTTTCTTCGCTGAAGAAGCATGGAGGAATAAGGCCATACCTTTTGCATTTTTGATGATCATGCCAGTATGAGAATAATCCAATCCGGACTTATTGGTTGCAATCGCAATGATATCACCCGTTTGCAATTTGCTTTCAATCTCTTTGACTTGTGAATTGGGGATATACCAATGTCTCGTATTGTTAATTCCGTATTCCACAAGTCTCATTTTATTGATTAATGAGGGTTGGGCGGTCAGTTGAGGATAGTATTGAGGATTTTCGCTCATAAAGCTGACTTTCACATTAAATGGTTTGCCACCCAATTCTTTGGTTAAATCTTTTATAACCCCTTTTTTTACATTATCCAAAATCCATTCAGAAGTATAGTGCAATCGAGAAGTGTACCCTTCCAGATTACCGTCTCGATATCGTGTAAATTCGATTTGATCAAGTACATCTCTAAAAGTTATAGAATTCGCACTTTGAGTTAATCCATTATTCTTGATTTTTGCGGTTCTCGCAATATTCAGTGTGTTTTCAAAAAAAGTCACACAATCAAGTCCTGTTAAATCCATGATGCATCGCTCGGGCATCAGCTCCAATGTGCCACCCACATATCTCGTGCCAATCATCATGCTGCCAATTTTCCCCATGCATTCACCGATTGGCAAAGTGTGATAGTCTCTTTTGATCATTTCTTCAATCAAATGATCGAATATGTAACCAGTATTGATTTCTTTGTCTGCTTGTTTTGTTATTGAGTTCTTGACAGCACTATCCAGTGTTTTGACTGAGGAAGTGCTGTCCGGGTTTGATGTCAATATCCATTTTTGTGACTTCAGACGAGGATTCAATGCTGACAAGGCTAGTGAAATCGTAACCGAGCCAATGATGACAACGAGTAAATATGTCAAGGTTTTACGCTGCATTGTACTGTTAGGTGATTTGACAAGTATTCCGTAACATTGTAACCCCATGAAATAACATTAAAAGATGGGGTAAAACGAATTGTTGAATGAAGATTTTCCCATTCATCGGGCTTAACCCTACACAATTTTGAACATGAATTTAGTAAAAAGATTAGGAATTGTCCTCCTTGTCCTCATTTTCTTTTTGGGAGCTTGGCTGACCATTCATTTGTTGGAAAAACCTAAGCCTCTGAAAAGTGAAGTCATTACAAAGGCTGATTCCAATTCCAAAAAGCTTGATACGGTTGAAACTAAACAAAATGAAGAACAATTGTCAATTGCTGAATCAGAATTTTTGAGTGATTCAACTTTTCTCAAGCAAGATGCTTCCAATGAAGCTGGATTCTTATACCAAAGAGATTCATTAAGAAAAATACCATCTTCTGCCAGACGCATCAATATCGCAGTGATAGGAGTAGATGCTCGCATGGGAACTTTATCCAAAAGAGCAGATGCGAATCATATTATTTCAATTGTACCCGATAGCGGATATATCGAAATAGTCTCCATACCTCGTGATACTCCTGCAGCTGCAGGCATGAAGGATTCCTCACAGAATAAATTGACCATAGTTCATGCAACAAGAGGCATTAAAGCATATTTGAGTGAAGCAGGGAAGATTGCCAAAGTCGGTCCGGTTAATTACTGGATTCAGCTTGGTTTCTCACAGGCAATGGGTTTGATTGAATTACTTGGTCACCGAGACAGTAAATCCACATTGCAAGTGCTGAGATCAAGAAAGGGACTCGGTGGTGATGATTATCAGCGCTGTTTTAATCAAGGTCAATATATCCGACAAATGATTTTAAGGCATTTTCACAAAGCTGATGGAATTATGGGTGAATTGCTCATTCGTGGCGGACTCACTCTCATGAAATCGAATCTAAGTACTGAAGGAATCAAAGGACTGGTATATGATTTGAATAATGCCGGATTTCCCAAAGATGCCTCTTCAATAGCCGTGAGAGTTAGACCAGAAACAGGAATTCGATTCAAAGTGTATAATTTCAGCGATTCAGCATCAGTCAAGAAATTAAAGAACAAAATCGAACGGTTTAATGCATTTATGGCGAAAAAAGATACTTCCTATGCCAAAAAGAGTATTGATCCTGCCGGTAGATTAACTCGCGTCCTCAATAATCTGGCTGCTGATACCGCTGAAAAACCCAAGAAAGTATTGGAACAATTGTATCCATATTTTGAGCAACATGCCTGGTTGCAAGTACGAAATGAATCGGAAAGAGATTCCATTCGTAATCGCATCGGAGCATTGATGACGCATTCATTTTATAAGATCGGAAAGCCAGATAATGCTCGGTGGGTTCAATATGTCATTGATACAGAAAAGGCAATGTTTGCTGAAGAACCACAAAGCGAACAAAAGAGCAAAAGGTGAATCATGGTCGAAGAAGCGAAATCTCTCATTAATATCATTGAATCACAAGGCGCTCATATACAAAGTGCTTTTCGAGAGTATCAAGACAAGCATTTCATTGCAAGAACTCCCGAATTCTTTTGTTTGGAACTCTGCGGCGAAGCAGGAGAATTGGCGAATTTGGAAAAAAAGCTTTGGAAGGGTAAAGAAATTGACTCCGAAGCTGTCGAATCCGAAGTTGCCGATGTATTCATTGCATTGCACAATTATGCAAATTCGAGAGGAATTTCAATTGCTAAGGTAGTGACTGAAAAATTGGCGAAAATTGAAGAAAAAAGGTCAAAACATCAAGAAAATGGCACCATTTATTGAATAGCTTCAAGTATGTTACTTTATTGTTCTAGTCATGTCATTGCTATTGATAAGCTGTCTACTATAACAGATATTGAAAAAAGTAGGCCTTAATACTCCGTTTATTGTCTCAAGTATGACAAAAAGACGCTGTTTTTTCTCTATTTTTGGCCACAAAATCCAGAATCAGAAAAGTAAATTTTATTTTCCCTATTTCACAATGAAGGTATTATCATGAAACACATGATCCGTTTTGCGATGTTGATCGCAATGATGACCTTATCCTTGATGCCCGCAAAGGCAGATTCACCCAGGATGGTGGTTATCGAAGAAGGTACAAATGCGAGTTGCGGTCCTTGCGCTCGTCAAAACCCAACATTCCAGGCATATGTTGAAAACAACAAAGATATGGTCATCCCTATCAAGATTCAGGCATGGTTCCCTGGCAGAGATATCATGAATGCCGCAGATTCCAACATGCATAATAGCAGAATCAGATATTATGGAATTCAGAATATTGGTGTTCCTTGTGCAACTGTGAACGGTTCGATTTTAGATGCTTCTTCAGCAAACTATTATAACGGTGCACCATCTGATACAACAGCAATGCAACAAGCTGTTGAGCAAGTTCGTGGAACAATGTCTCCAATCACATTGACAATCGAAGAAACTCGCAATGGCAATACAATGAATGTGAAAGTCACAGTTGCTTCTTCACAAGCATTGTCCGGTTCCAATAAATTGCGCGTGGTGATCAATGAGCGCTTCCGTTATTATGCAAATGCCGGTACAAATGGTGAAAAAGAATTCTATGATATCATGAGAAAGATGTTGCCAAAGCTCAATGGCGAAGATCTTGATATTCCTGCAGGCGGCTCAAAGTCATTTGATTACTCATTTAATATTCCAACAACAGGTCAATATGCATTGGATCCATCAATGCTCTATGTTGTTGCATTTGTACAAGATGAAGATTCAAAAGAAATTCTTCAAGGTGCAACAAATGCTAAAGAAGATGGCTTTGCAAATTTGACTATGGACAGTTTCCTTAATACAATTCCTAGAAGTGGAACAATCACACAAGTTGTGAATGTGAATAATCCTTCTGGAACTGATATGAAGGTCAATCTTTCAATAGATACAGATGCATT
>DBCJ01000085.1:0-20308 GCA_002293005.1 Ignavibacteria bacterium UBA961
ACAAAACCCATACTCTTTGACTATTGTTTTGTTCACAATTTTCTCTTTCCGGATAATCCCACTCTTTTGAAATTTCCCAAAGGTCAGGGAAAATCATTCGCAAAGTCAATTGACGATGTGATGATATTTCTCAAAAGAAGAATCCCTCAGCTCTTTGAGGAAGATTCATTTCAAAAACCACGCAATGAATTGATTGCAGGATATCGATCAACTGAGCAATCTCTCATCAATAATTTCAATGAAGAGATAAAACCTCTCGGCTTCATGCTTGGACAAGTTGAAAATGAACTTGGACTCATGGAATTTGATGTATTGGTCGAAGTGAATAAGAAAGGGTATAAAGTATCCGATCTTGATGCACTTGTGAAGTCCAAAAAGCTAACAAAGAAAAAAGCCGAAGAGCTTTTGGCCAAGTATCATGTTCATCGCACCGAATTAGAAAATTTAAGCCGAACAAGCATGAAAATCATGCAGGAATTCAGAGAAAAAATCAATGAATATGACAAATCACATGTAGCAGGCATTATCAAAGGTGCTTTGGAATATATCCGTGAAAATTTCACATATGATCTTGTCAATACCTATGTAAATACATTCGAGCAAGATTTGCTAGATAATTTGGCAATTTTTCTACCCGGAACAGGAAATGAGGAAGATGATACTGAGAAGCCATCGGCTGAAGACATTAAAGCCAAATTTGGTCAATACAGCGTGAATGTCATTCTTGACAATTCATTGTCTGAAACCGCACCGGTCATTGTAGAAACAACACCTTCATTTACAAATCTATTTGGAAGCATTGAAAAAGTTTTTGACAATAGAGGTTTTTGGAAAACTGATTTCACACAAATCAAATCAGGCTCATTACTCAAAGCCGATCAAGGATATTTGATTGTCAATGCAATGGATATCCTCACTGAAGATGGAGTATGGCCTGCACTGAAAAGACTCCTTTTGTATGGGAAACTTGAGATTCAATCTGCAGACAGCTATTTTCAGATTTCACAAACTCTTCTAAAGCCTGAAGCGATTGATCTAAATGTGAAAGTCATCATGATCGGTGATGCCGATATCTATCATAGTTTTTACTTTGGAGAGGAAGATTTCAAGAAAATCTTCAAGGTAAATGCAGAGTTCGACTATGAAGCACCGCGTACAGGCGAAATGCTTCATAATTATGCGCATTTCATTCACCAACTCGTCGAGCAGGAGCATTTGATTCACTTCACACCATCTGGTGTTTCTGCCATCATTGAATGGGGCGTTCGACATACCAGTACTCGCCAGAAGATAACCATGCAATTCAGCGATGTAGCAGATTTGATCCGTGAATCGAGTTATTATGCAAGAAAAGACGGATCGGCTTTGGTTGAGAGATCGCAAGTTGAGAAGGCCATACAAGCACGAAGAAGACGCAATGACATTCTTGATGAAAAGATCAAAGAACAGATCATCAAGGGCACACTCATGATTGAGTGCAAAGGTGAACGCATAGGCCAAATCAATGGACTTACTGTTTATGATACAGGTCTGGTTTCTTTCGGAAAACCGGCTCGCATAACGGCAAGTGTTGGAATTGGCACCTCGGGAATCATCAATATTGAAAGAGAATCAGACATGAGTGGAAATATCCACGATAAGGGCGTGATGATTCTTTCAGGATTTTTACGCGAACGATTTGCACAAACATCACCAATCACAATGTCTGCCTCGATTGCATTCGAACAAAGTTATGATGGCATCGATGGTGACAGTGCGACTGCCGCTGAAGTGATTTCACTCATTAGTGCATTGACAAAGATTCCAATCAAGCAAACGATTGCAATAACCGGCTCGATGAATCAAAAAGGTGATATTCAGGCAGTTGGAGGGGTGAATGAAAAAGTGATGGGATTTTTTGAATTATGTCAAGAGCAAGGTTTGACGGGTAAACAAGGCGTAATCATTCCTGCGCAGAATATTCATGATCTAATGCTAGATCAGGAAATCATCAAAGCAGTTGAAAAAAAGACATTTCACATATATGCAATATCACATATTGAAGAAGCGGTTGAGCTCATGATGGATACAATAGCCGGTGCAAGAGATGCTGAAGGCAACTATGAAAGCGGTGTATTCGGTAAAGCTCATTCAATCCTTCAAAGTTATACAAAGCATACTTCGCAATTACAGAAAACACTCTAAAAATAAAGCCCGCTAATAGCGGGCTTATTTTATTTCATCTGTTTATATCGGGTTCTATATTTCTTTGCAAGATCGGTATGTCGATTATCAAGATCCACTTTCTTTCCTTGGACAAAAGCATGTTCCAATTTATTTGTCATGGCATCAAGTGCATTGCCGGTTGAGACGAACAGTGTTGCATCTTTTCCAACTTCCAATGAACCAACTCTGTCTGAGATACCCAACATCGATGCGGGATTGATTGTCAAACCTCGAAGTGCGGCTTCTTCACTCAATCCGAATGCAACTGCTGTACCGGCATTAAACGGTAGATTTCGCTGTTGCCAAAAAGATGATTCAGAGAATGCCCAATTGATACCTGCACTTTCCAAAATGGAAGGCAATGCGAAGGGTTCATCATATGCTGCTTCATCATTGCGTGGCAAAGAGTGAGTGCGTGGAATAATAACCGGCACTCTTGCTAATTGCAATTCTTCCAAACACAAATGCGCTTCTGAAGCACCGGCTATAACGGCATTGAGTTTATGCTCTGAAATGATTTCAAGAGCAGCAAGAATTTGTTCTTTCTTGCTTGCTGAGAACATCACTTTCATTTGCTTTTCAAAGACGGGACGGATTGCTTCCATGCGAATGTCTTGAGCATTCTCTGCCAATCCATTTCTTGCAGCAAGTGAATACATCTTTGCTTTATTAAAATACTCTTTCAATTCACGTAGATTATTCTCAGCTTCTTTCATTTGCTCATCCGCACTTTTGGAAATCCAAGGTGCATTGAATACTCCCATATATGGAATATTCACTATCAATGCGGCTGTCTGATTCAAAGAAATATCTTCTTTTGTCCAACCATCCAATTGCATGATCGAACTCTTACCTGAAATGCTTCCGCCTTCCGGAACAACATGAGCAATGAGAACGCCATTATGTCTGACTGTTGGGATGATTTCACTATCGGGATTATATGCAACAGCTGACTTTGCATTCGGATTATATGCACCGGATTCCACATTGTCACGAGTTGCTCGGACAGACTCGATCTCAACCAAACCCAATGTTGTTTCCGGAGCAATGAAACCGGGATAGATTGACTTACCTGTGCAATCAATTACTTCCGCATTTGATGGGATGTCTATGTTTTTTCCAATGGCGGTAATTTTCCCTTTGTCAAAGATGATCGTGGCACCATCAAGTGTTCCTTGAGAGATGGTATGAATCTTTGCATTTTTCAATACAATCGTCTGCTTTTGCGGAGCTCCCGGAATCTTATCATGAGCTTGCATGATCGTGATTCCTGCAAAAAGTGCGATGACTGATCTCGTGAATTTCATTGAAAACCTATATGTGTTTTTTGAAAACTAAAAAATGGAAAGGTCCATAAAGTGAGATGCCCTTTGACGTCACCACTCGTCAAAGGGCACTCCCCTTCCCACCTTTTCACCACCACAACAAATGAGAATCTCAACGAGTGAGTTCTCGCGGGCAAATATAACATGCGACCCTATTCGATGCAAGGATAAAAATGACAATGCAAGTCTTTTCTTCATGATGTGGAAAAGTCAAAATTATCTTTGAGAGTTATTGGTAGTTTCAAAAAAAAACCTGATATTTGTGCTCCCTTTTCGACGGGGTGTAGCGCAGTCCGGTTAGCGCACCTGCTTTGGGAGCAGGGGGTCGTGAGTTCGAATCCCACCACCCCGACGAACTTTAAATACCGCCATTGGCGGTATTTTTTTATGTCCTATGCTGAACTATGTCGGGATTTTCTGCATCTATCTCATTCAATTCCCTTTTGAGCACTGAAATTTGTCTAACATTGAGAGGCGTTTTCTTTGTGGTAAGATCAATGAGTGATGCAATACCGATAAGCCTTGCATCCTGAGTGAGTATTTCTCTTCCGATTGATTTATAGGGTGTGATATCATCCAAGAGAATATCATCAACTATAATTGCTCTGTCTCCCGAATGTATGGCGAGATTTGGATAGAACACCGGATCTTCGTTTGAACGCCAGAGCAGTCTTGCCTCCAATTGTCTTGCAATTTCAGTTGCAAATGGCAATGCTCCCACTCGTGATGCAATCACAACTTGCACATCCATGTCCCAAAAATGCTTCACAATTTCATAGGCCAATTTTCTGCAAAGCGGAGGATATTGGAATGCTTTGACGGGAACATACCATTCATTGCAAATTCTACTATCAGGCAAAAGAAATGTACCCCTTATGATCGCTCCACACCCGGTCAATTCCTTTATAATCTCTTGCATGTCCATTAGAATGATGCCGAGGAAATGGTGAATCGATATTCAGGAGTGATTCTCTGACTCATTCTCGCAGAAAAATCAACTCTGAAGAAAAGCAGAATTCGATTCAATGCGATTCCTGCTTCATAATAGTATTTGTCTTGCGTTTGTGTCGTTGATGGCAATGCCTGCAATAATCGAGCGCCTTGTGAAAAATCAGTCCAACCCAAACTGCCTGTCAATATGAATTCTATTCCAAATGATGCAATGCTCGGGATTCGTAATACTCCAGGAATCACCTCTCCAAAGCTATGTTCGAGTGAAAGAGCGGCAAATCTATCTCCATAAAATTCCTTCACATTCATGCCACGCAACACTCCATCTCCGGCGGTTGATGCAATTGATGATTCCAATGAGAAAAATCGTTGAGGAGGAATTTCACCCCATGACCAACCTCCTGAGAATCGCATATCCAAGCGCCAAAGCGGAAGTGTTGTCATCCGAACAAATGTTTGAAATGTCGCTTGTGAGAATGATGATTCACTCAAACCTTCTATGGCATGTATACCCGTAAATATAAATCCACCCGTTGAAATACGTCTGAATGGAGTGAATTGATATCGGAACTCACCATTCAGCATCGTATAATTACCCGATTGAATGGTTGGATTTCCCCGAAATTGAATGCTGTCTGAGGCAAAGAGTGCAAAATTTGCATTCACGGAAGCGGGATCATGTCTTTCATGTCTGATGCCAAATCTGATGGCAGAAGGACGAATGAATTCATCTCTGCGCAAGAAACGTAATTGCCCCCATCCATATTCGAAATATAATCCTGCCCCTTGATTATAAAAGTAATCACCATAATCATTCTTGAATAGGAATGACAAAACATTGATGCCATTCACTCCTATCACATAGGGATTATCTCTTCTTGCCAATATGGAATAGGCCTGCCCTTCAAGAAAATACTTTTTTGATTTATCGAGATATTGCCTGTGAAAGACATCAAGGAAAGGTTTATTGTCAGCCCAACCATATCCGACTTGCAAACCTGTTTCTGCATTGAATGATTGTGTGAATTGTAATCCGATGCCGGTGTACAATCCATGTACTCGATTATATCGAAGAATATTTTCAAATCCTGTGAAGGGTCTTCTTTGGAATTGCTGAAAGAATCTCGAAACATCACCAAGGAGTGAATTGAATGCGCTCGTGGCAAGTGAATCGGGATCATCAATTGCTCTTTGAATTTGCTCATATGCCTGCTCTTCTTCCTTTTTCAGAGGAAGCATGGCTTGCTCAACCCAGAATGCGGTATCGAATGCATTGGCTTTATCATTGATTTCAACTCTTCTCTGCTCGAAGACATCAGGATCGATATAAGGATTGATCACATAATCATAGGCGACTGTTTCGATATTGATGTCAACTCGGGGAGCAAAGAGAAAAAGTATTTCAGCCGAGAGAGAAGAATAAATTCTCAAACTGACAGGTAATGAATATCGAGTTTCAAATTCCTGGAAATTTTGCTCAAAAGTGAATGATGCATCGAATGGTAATTTTACGGCACGATTCGGAATGAGAGAAACAAAAACAGGCGAGAGTTGTTCTTTATGAATACTCAACCAACCAGAAAACAATCTTCTTTGGCCAGTCTTTGGTTCAACGCGTATTCTTGCGATTTCCGCACCATCATCAATGGATGTGCCTTCTAGAATGAAGTCATAAAAATCCAATGCATCCGGATGAAATGGTGTGAATACTTCTTCACCGGTTATCGATACAATGTCTTCATAGATATTGATATTGGTACCAAATGCCACAAAATTCGCTTGAGGTGGAATATTCGCAGTTTGTCTTTTCTGAATGATCTCATTGAAAAATTTATCCGGTTTCGAGAAATATCCCTTTGAGTATGATTCTAAAATTGAAAATATACTCGTGTCATTTCTCCCACTGCTTCTCCCCGCAGTAAGCGTATCAGCACTCACAACGAATTTCGTATAGAGCATATAGGTATATCGTTGCAGCGAGTCTCTCCACTTTTGCTTCTTTGCAATCACGGAACGCATTAGTTTCACACCGGGATCTTCGGCAGATACAATCACCTCAGCCGAACGAAATGTAGATTGACCAAGCTTGATGTCAAGCGTAATATCTTTTGAACCAATGGTAATATTCTTTGACACAGATCCATAACCCACCATACTATAGGTTAACGTAAATTCCCCTTTTTTCAATCGCAGTAAGTAGGTCCCTTGTTTTGATGTTACGGTTGCTTTCGATTCAGTACCAATTGCTCGAATCGTCACGAATTTCAAAGGTTGACTCGTGGCTGAATCCGTGATGGTTCCCCGAATGGTCATCAATTCGGAAGAATTCATAATATTCGGCAATAATACAAAGAGCAGTATGAGAAAGGTGAATTTCATGTTCAACCTCATTAAAATACCCGATCGAGTCCCACCAAATCTCGCAATTCTCTCACTTCAGCTTTTGTCAATTGTCTATGCTCGCCTCTACGCAAACCTGTTGTTGACAAAGTGGCAAAGCGTTTTCTGTCCAATTTCTTGACTTCATAACCCAATGATTCAAATATTCGACGAACCTCTCGATTTTTTCCCTCTGTCAAAATGAGTCGAACGACTGAATGATCTTTCGGCTCAACAAAGACTTCGCATGGACCGGTTCTACCATCTTCCAATTCGACACCATGACTGATTTTTCTCGCATCTCTTAAATCAATATCCTTGTCCAAACCAACTTTATATTCTCTCTTGATCTCAAATTTGGGATGCGTCAATCGATATGCCAAGTCACCATCATTTGTGATGATCAATGCGCCTGTCGTATTGCGATCCAATCTTCCAACGGGGAATACTCTGTACTTGCTTCTGATAAGATCCAAAACCGTAGTTCTTCCCAATTCATCGGATGCTGTAGTGATGATGTCTTTTGGTTTATTGAGAAGGAAATACACAAGGAATCTTCTGTCTGTAACCGGTTCACCTTTCACGGTGACAAAATCTTGTAATTGCACACGCGTTGAAAGATCGGTTACGACATTACCATTGACTTTCACCATACCGGCTGTGATATATTCTTCGACAGCTCTTCTTGCACCAATACCGGCATCAGCAAGATATTTATTGATGCGGACACCTTCAAGTTTTTCAGGCTCTGCTTTTTTTCCGCGAATCGTGGAAGTGGATGCTCGTTTTGAAGTTGTATTCTTACGAGTCGGTGAATTTCTTTTTTGAGAACTTTTCTCATCACGAAAATCCGGACGCGAAGTTTTGTTATCTGTGTTTTTCTTATTGGTTTTGCGTGCAGGACTTTTGGATGAAGTATTTGATTGCCTTGCTCTCATGAGATTCCTCGTAAATGTGCTGTGCAAAATTACGGAATTCCCCTCAAGGACTATGCATGAAGTGATAAGTACTTGAGCGCTTGCTCGGCAATCTCTTGAGATTTGATCTCTCGCATGCAAGCATGAGAGCCGAGAGGACATGATTTTTGCCCGTGAATGGAGCATGGTCTGCAGGGAAGGTCTTTTTGCATGACAGTTGATTGCTCCGACAAAGGTCCAAAACCAAAAGCAGGGTGCGTAGGACCAAAAATGGCAATCGTTGGACAATTCACCAATGAAGCAAGATGTATTGGCGCACTGTCATTTGCAATCAGCAATACAGATTGTTGAATATGAGAGATAGTTTGATCGAGTGTCATTGTTCCGGCAAGATTCAATACTCTCCCCTTATGTTCCTTTGGCATGATTGCAGCACACAACTCAGCATCACTTGCTGAACCAATCAAAGAGATTGTATGTGAGGTCTTTGCAAGCAGAGTGCCTATCAACTCTTGAAAATACAATGGCGGCCATTTTTTGGTTTCCCAGACACTGCCCGGTGCGATAACAATGATTGGTTCTTTAAAATGTCCAGGCAGTGCATTGAAATGCATTCGTAATTCAGTACCTCTTTTGACATTTTTCAAAGGCAATAAGTCGGGATCAATTCCTCGCAGTAAAATTCTTTGCCTCTCAATTTCATGTATTCCTTTTTGATATGGGAAGCGATCGGTCAGCGTGAATGATACAGATGCTGTTTTATATCCAATACGAATGGGAATCTTCGAAAATGCAAGCATCAATCCTGTTCTGAATGATTGATGTAGCGACAAAATACTTCCCGCATGGATTTCACGGATAGTGCGAATGATATGCATCAAACCTTTCAAACCGGAATGTTTGCCTCTTTTATCAAAGATGATTACTTCATTGATCAATCTTGGGAATGTTTTTGCTATTTCTGCACCTGCGGGCGTGGTTAGAAAAATAATCTTGTCATGTGGTTTTGCACTTCGCAATTCCTCAATGAGAAACATTGTCAATGCAATATCGCCTATGAATCCTGTTTGTACAATAATATGACAATTGGGATCATGCATGATATTTCCAGCGATTATGTTGCCAAGTCCACTGCTCAGGATTTTCTTTGATTGCTTGTTCAAGAAATGCTGTATGTCTTTTGGTCAATTCAAGTATGTCCTCTTTTGAGGAAGTCAAATCATCTGTCTTAATCTCAGTGAGCGTGACAGTATATGTACCATCAGGATTTCTCACAGGAACCGCAAATACAAGAGGGGTTTCAAATCGAAGCGCCAATGCGGCGGGAGCTTCGAATACAACGGCATCTCTGCCAAAAAGAGGAATGCGAACATCTTTTTGGGGATCTGCCGCTTGATCGATGAGCAATGCCACCGGTTGATTGTGTTGTAATGCTTGTATGAGAGGTCTAGCGGCTTGTTCCATTCCAACCGTGGAATTACCACCTCTTCTGCGAAGCGCTGTGATTGCTGAATCTATATATGGATTTTTCTGACTCTTCGCAACTAGAAGAAAGGAAAGATTTGCGTGAACTCCGGCGGTGAATGCAAGAAATTCCCAGTTGGTGAGATGACCGGAAATAATGACAATACCTTTTCCTCTTTTGAGAATATCATGAATCAAGGAAATATTCTTGAATGTCATACGCTTGGCAACTTGTTCATTGCTAAGAAAATACATTGAGGCAATTTCAAGAAGGACAATGCCGAGATTTGCATAAGAACCCTTCAATATCTTTTGATGCGAATTCGAATCTTTTTCAGGAAATGCCTTTTCAATATTTCCCAGCGTGATTGCCACTCTTTTTGAAGACAATGACATCAGTATCATCCCAAGCAATGTACCTGCTTTTTGAAGCATGGAGATTGATAATACCGCGCTGATATATCCCGTGCATCGAAGCAATATGAGGATTGCATATTGCTGAATCATCTGCCGAATTCTCCCCTGCCGGCATCGAATGTATCCGTATTCACATACTCTTGCATCCAGCGTTCATTTCTGGGTTCATTGATTGCAGTGGAATGAACGAGAATATGATTATTGATATCACGCATATCAACAAAATGAAAATAAACACCACCTTGAATTTCGGCATAGAACCATGATTCATAGGGTCTGGCGGATGTTCCCATATACTTCCTGTCAACTTGTGTGGGCGCGCCATATCTGCGCATCACACGACCTCTATCAGAGCGCCAGCCTTCACGAAACTGTGGGTTTGTGAAATATGTATTTGAATAATTGATCGACTTTCTGAATTCTTCCAATCGTTCATTCACGAATGTTTCCGTATTGGGGTCTTTTTCTTTCCAAAATCTGAACATGAATTTTTGTTTTGCTGTCAAATCTCCGAGTGCTGACCACAAGGATTGTTCCTGTGAATTCGCAAGACATTTGGCCTTTTCAAATTCTTCATCAATCCGGTTTTCTGAATAAGTGGAGAATTCACTTTGTTGGAATAATTCATCCTCAGAAAATGTATTGGCAAGTTCGGGTGGCATTTCCGGATTCACGATATAAAATCGTTTCATGTTTGAGACAGTGTCTTTTTTTGTGCTACCTGAATATGTCATTGATGCCGTATATACTCCACTGGGTAAACCCAATAGAGGAATTGACACATATTCAACGATGGCTTCTCCTATCACATGTTTTCTGATTGGAATTTCTGCCAATGCTCTCTGTGCCGCATCTTTGATAGTATAGACAATATCAAGTGTATCTCCCGGAATGCACGAATACAATTCCGCATAGAGATTGAGCGTTGGATCAGTTCCGATGCATTCCAAGCTTGGATTTGGGATGAGAAGCAAACCATTCCTCTGTAACTGTTCAGACCAAAGCAATTTCGTAGAATCATTGAGTGACTCAATATTCATGGCAGTCATGAGATCGCTCATGTACATGTTCTTTCCATTCATGTTTTTGATGCGAAGTGGCAATGTGATTTTTGCCATCGCATTGCTATCATTCATATCCATGGCGGTGATATGTACGGAATAAGCTCCGGGTTTGACATAAAGTGATCGGCCACCAATCAAAAACCTCTCATGCAATACAACAGGGTGCTGAGATACATTGTCGACAATCCATTCACTCGTGGTTATTTCTTTCGTTGAATCATGTTGCATCTTCACTTTGAAATGCAATGATCCTATATAACCTTCGAGCGTTGGATTATATCGAAGACTCGTATCAGCGAGAGAATACACAATTCTGCATTCCGTGAGCGAATCATTGCCTCGATATTGCAGAATATCCATGCTGATGGGTATATCTTTCGCATGCATCATATATGTCGAAAGAAGCATTGTGAGGATATATTTGAGTTGTATTTTCATATCAGTATAAAAAATGCCGTCAGGAAAACCCGACGGCATTAATTGAGTTACATTTCTATCATGCCGTTCGGCGATAGGCAATCATTTGATTATTCAAGTCTCATGCCGATGGACAAACGGTTTACCAATCCGATATTTTGTACCGGATTGATAGAATAGTCGATTTGACCATCGAAACCTTCGCCTACATACTTGAATCCTACACCACCTGCAAAATTGAATGAGTCATGACCAAGTTTATAGCCACCACGAATGGAAAGCGTATTGCTCCATGTATATTCTGCACCAATTGTATACATTTCCGGAGTATCGGACAATGTTTCGAATTCAACTGCAGCCACGAGGCGATGCTCTGCATTTGCATCCAATTTATCTACGCCTTGAATCATAGCAGTAACATCTGTTGAAGCGCCTGCACGGAAGATCAATGGAAGATTGAATGGATTTGTTAACAATTGTTGATCAAGTGGACTTGATGACAATTCATTGATCAATTTACCTTGGCGATTCAAATCAGCGCCGGAATATGATTGTTGACCACCAAGATTTGAGATGCTGAATGACAAACGAGTGTCTTTGAAATCAGTTTTATAAACGGTTCCAACATCAAAAGCCACTCCGCTTGAACCGAGTGAAGCAAATGAATTTTGGATATACTTGAATGACAATCCAAATGCGAATTCATTTGTGATATATCCTGCAAGTGATGCACCGAGTGCAAAATCAGAAATGCTATAAGATGCGCCTGTACCTTCTGCTTTTTCGAGTGTTGTAATTGGGATTTCACCGCTGGAGAATGAAGTTAAACTCACTCCTAAGCGATAAGAATCACCGATGGGAAGAACAAGACCTGCAAAATTATGGGAAAAACCTGCGAACCACTGTGTATATGAAATATTAGCCGCCATGCCATTTATATCGGCAATACCGGCAGGATTCCAATACATTGCAGTGACATCATTAGCCAAAGAGCTATACGCTCCTCCCATGCCATTGCCTCTTGCCCCTACCCCAATTTTCAAAAATTGAGCACCTGCGGCACCGACCTTTTTGAAATCACCTCCCGATGAACCGGAGACGATGTCTTCGGCTTGCAAGGAAGGCAAAGTCAAGGCCATGACCGCCAATGCCAAAATGTGTTTCATGAATTTCATGGATATACTCCTGTTTTTTTCTTCTATTTGGGATTTCTCAATGAATCCGGGCCGACTACATAATCGACCCGGACACTGTCAATTATTCGGGTATCACACGGAAACCACCAACAACAACTGCAAATTTGATAAATGTCTTTGCACCATTTGGTGTTTCAACTTGTGCGATATACACTGATGAACCTACACGCTGACGATTGCTTGTGAGAAGATCCCACACTTGCATTCCATATTTTTCATTGCCTTCATTTGACAATTCATTGTGAGTCAAAGTACGAACAACTTCACCTGAAGGTGTATAGATGGTAATCTTACACTCTTTTGGTAAACGAGTGAAATAGATTTTTGCATCATATGGTGAACGCTGAGCTTGATGGCTGACATAATATGGATTAGGGACAATCTTCACATCATTGAGCATTTCGTCTGTGTATTGATCCATCTGAGGTACTGAAGGCATAACCTTCGCTCTGATTTTCGCACCTGGAAGTGGTAAACCTTTTGCACCGCCGAATGTTCCGAAATACACTTTGTCGCCTGCTTGGAAATCCTTTGAAGGCATAACTGTTGCAGTATCCCACAAGCGTGAGCGAGTATCTGCAGCATAACCTTTGTTCGCATAATCCAAACCGAAGAAATTACCATTGATATTCAATGTATGAACGAAGTCAATAGCATCCTGTCCACCTTGACCTGACAAATAATATTTGCCTTGTCCAACCAGACCGGCTGTTTGATCACGACGGGTGGAAACACTATTTGGAGTATTTCTACCATTCACATATCCTGCTGCACCAATTCCGAATGAACCAATAGGAACATTTTTTGCGCTTGGCATGGATGTGCGAACAGTATTTGGATCAATCCACTTTGTGAGTGGCGCACCATATTTTACATCAACGGAATCTTGTGAATTGAGTTCTGCCGGACGCTTGAATGAATATAAGTCACGCACTTCGACTTCGAGATAATCAACTTCGAAAGTCTTAGGAGTTTGTTGTGTACCTACAGTTACATTCAATGTTTCTTTTCCACCGGGTTTGAATGTTACTTCAAAAAGTCCGGGACCATTATTATACATCTTACCTTGGATAAGACCTATTGTATTGACTGCTCTGTTAATAGGTACATTCGTTGTTGGATATGCACCGGGAACAGTATCAAGAACCGCATCTGCACCTGCAAATGGGAATAAGTCTTGTGATGGGAATATCACATTTGTATTTGCGCTACTGCTTGTATATGCAGTATCATAGCGGAGAATACCACCATGTTGTTCAACCGCAAAATCAAATCCAAAGTTGAATGCATTGTTCATTTCTTCTGATGCCCGGAAGCTATAGCAAGCAGGATCTGTCGAGAATGAACCAACGCGAAGTCTTTTCTCTTTATTGTCGGGAACACCAAATGCATCTTGCTTACCTGAAACTGTATCAACAATCGCAGTATCACTAAATACATAAGTAGCAGCATTTTCCGTGAATGTACTCAAATAACCAAGTGAACATGGATTTGCTTCAAGCAAAGAACCATGATTGTACACTTCTTTACCGGTCGTGAGATTTCTGATGATCATGCGTGTTCCATAAATTCCATACATCGGCGGA
The DNA here is from genome assembly GCA_002293005.1 of Ignavibacteria bacterium UBA961. Classification (GTDB taxonomy): domain Bacteria; phylum Bacteroidota; class Ignavibacteria; order Kapaibacteriales; family UBA961; genus UBA961. Next base: position 13,922 of record DBCJ01000085.1, read on the forward strand.
TTGGAGAAATTCGCTGATGGAAGTGGGAATGAAAGCATGCCTGGATCAGGTTGGAATTCGATTTCAAGTTCATGACCTTCACCATTTGTAGTGAAGAGTTGATTCAATCGATCTTCATTTTTCACAGGGAAATTGAAATTGAACAAACCACCTAGTTTCGCAGAATCTGCACTGATAACTTGAATTTTAGCACCGGAACCTGATCGTGCAGCATCTGCTAGAGGCATGGTTTTGGCAATATTCAATTCATCAATTCCGGATGCGAATTTCTTAGGAGTACCTTGAGCATAATCACCTTCATCAAAAGCACTGAGCCAATAATAGTAGTTGATATTGTTCAAGAGTCTTTCTGTTTTGGTCATCTCAGAGTTCTCATCAACTTTTCCATCATTATTATCATCACCATTATCGATGAATGTGGAATTGTTGGTGATTTTAGACATATATGGCTTGATAACATCTCTTCGAATTTGATCGCGCTTTTCTTTCGTGGATTCAATATCGGGGAAAGTCAAGGTTGCGCCATTACGCTGAAGTAATGATACCAAAGCAGGATATAATACATCATAATCCACAGAATCTGTTCTTGTGAAGCTTGAGGTAATTCCGGTTGCTGCAACACGAACATTCGCTGGAAGGAATACTGTATCGCCAGGTGCGATCACAATGTTTGGCCATCTGAGTGTATTCGCATTTCTCCAGCGTGGAGGATTTAGGTTTCCGGCACGGTTGATTGTTAATACACCCTCAAGAAGTGATTTTCTTTCACCTGCATTGAGTGATTTGAAATATGTATTCCATGGCTCAGCACCAAGTGGATTTTTGCGAGTTGAACCCTGCATGAAACGACGCACTTGGAAATTGAAAGAATCAATCTGGCGAACCACTTGGAATGAATCAAATGCAGGGGCAAGAGCCGCATCGTCATTTGAAGCAGTAAATGCAGACTTCACGAATGGTGTAGGCATTGACCACTCAGCAATTTGTTTCCAACCGAATGGACCACGCGCAATACTACGGCGTGTATCTATATCGAATGAATCCAAATCTGTACGACGAGCACGGAATAAACGATAACCCAAAAAGTCCATGCCTTTTTCGAGATCATCATAGGAATATTCTGATGTAGAATCCCATGAAACAACAACGGCATTATTAAGAGGTCTCCAACTTACTTTACCAGGCTCCGGTGGAGTTGGTGTGCGGAAATTGTCATCATATACACGCTGAGCAAACTTGTCACGCTTGATGAGCTCAACCAAATCAGGAGTTGCGCCGGTTGGATCTGCACCTGTTGGAGTATTGGCCATGATAAGACCAACAACTGTTCTTGCTGTATCACCCGGACGAAGTGAGAATGGACCTGTTGCCATCAAGAAACGCTTATCACCGGCAGGTGTATCGCCGTCTTTGATACCAATTGCCATGAAGTCATAACGCTGATCATTCTCTTTTGGATCATCGGTGATAACCCAATTACGGAATGTCTTAAGACCCAATTGCTCTTTGTTTGGATATACTTTTTTATCTGATCTCAAGAAACCTGCAGAATCAGGACTTGTACCAATCAGTCTAAAGACTACGGAATCTTGTCCATTTTGATCAGGCAATGTATCAACAGGAACAAGTGCAGGATATGTTGCAGGACTTTCCAAGAAGTCAAAACCAATATATCCGAATCCTTTTCCTGCTTCGCCTTGATTTCCTTGTGACCATTGAACTGCGAGGTTCAATGTATCCTCTTCATCATAAAAACGTGTTCTGTCATTTGCTGCATAGTTAGCTGAAGAACCTGCAATACCTATGTCCATGTCAAATGCAGGAGCAAGCCAACATTCACGAAGTGTGTCTTTTGATTTATTGATCATCGCATACTTGATAAACAAGAAATCACGGTAATCACCAAAGCCCCATGAATAAATCATTTGCTCATATTGAAGGCGCAATGGATAACCTTCACTGCGACGACGACCAACACCACCTTCATAACGATTCAAATCAGTGTCTTTGAAGGTTGCGAAAATATCTTCGCCAGAGATGAATGCCGGTCCTTTTGGATATGCATCCAAAGTTCTGCTACCAACAGCATCAACATAACCACCGAAATAGCGATCTTTACGCAATTCATCATTTGGATTTGAGCTTACATCCCAAATTGGCCATGGTGAAGTACCATCTGTTGGTTTTACGGGAGATCCGTCTGAACGACGATAATCTGATGAGAAATACAAACGATATTTTTCACGGCTACCATCATTTACCAAGTCTTGGTCTTCAATGCGACCAGGTACCATCCAAGAAAGACCTGAATTGGGATTATAGGAAATTGCGCACAATTTCACTGTGTCACCAATTGGATTCAATTTCTTGGCGGCAAACCAAATACCACCACCAAAGATATATTGATTGTTTGATCCGCGGGGCCATTTACCACCGCCGACACCATTGGCAACATCCAAACCGATGATACCATAATTCGTTGAGAAGAATTCGATTCTACTCACTCTGTTTTTCTGCAAATCATAGGTACCCGTGACAGCTCGCAGAGTTTGATCTCCTCCCTTGCCCGGTACTGATCCGTCCTTCGTTCTTGCGAAGGAAATTCCGCCGGTGACAAGCACCGCAAGAATCAGTATGGAAAATTTCTTTATTGTAGATAACATATATACACCTTTGTGCATTCAATTGTTGAGATTAAAAGTTAATCATGACGCCGAAGAATGCAGAACGTGGAGTTTGATAATTACCACGGAATGCAATACGGTCCTTCACATAATTTTTATATGCCTGATATTTCTCTTCTTGAGTCACAAGACCATCTTTATTGAAATCGGAGTTCTCATTGTATAAGCGCTCACCATAAAGATCATATTGTGTCGGCTGGAATGTTGAAGGATTGGCAAGACTTGCTTCACGATACCAAACAATCGGGCTAAAGTCACCAAGCATTCTGTCAAGAACATCACCATCATTATCTGGATCTTGTGTTCTTGCGAATACACCAACAACCTCTGTACGATTGAACAGATTGAAGACATCGGCGAAAATTTGCAATGAAGTTCTGCCCATGGATTCGCCAAACCAATCTTGCAACATGAATGCTTTTGTAATACGCAAATCAGTTGAGAAGAATGATGGTTGACGTTCAGCATTGAATTCACCAATAGGATTACCACGACGATCTTGACGTGTGTATGGAGTGCCAGACAAGAAACGATTGGTAAAGCTGATTGTCATGTTTTGCAAAGGACGCATACCTGCAATCTCAATTCCTTCTTCTCTTCCCCATACGAAATCAACAATAGCATTGATTGCATGACGACGATCGGAATTGAATGGGAATTCTGAAAGTGGGAATGTAACAAGTCCTGTATATGGATCAGGTTGCAATGCATAATTGGATTCAGGACTTGAAGAAGTACCTGCAACAGATGCAAGCGTATAATTGATATTGAATCCGATATTATTTGTCGGACGCTTACGGAGTGTAAACTCAATACCACGAGCAGAACCATATTCCGCAACTGCATATTCTTGATAATTGTCAGGAACAACACGGAAATTGCGAATACCAACTTGATTGTAAATGTCTTTGTAATATGCAGTCATGTCAAATGCAAAATCATCGCTGAGCTGAAGATTATATGACACTTGATATGCATTTGTTCTTTGTGCTTCCATGTTTGGATTACCAACAATGGTATTGCCCCGAAGACGATCGGTATTGAAACCATCATACATATAACTGAAGTTCGGCATTTGGAAATATACGCCATATGCCAATGTGAAGATCGAGCGATCTGTCACAGGATATGTGATTGCCAAACGAGGACTGATTTGATATTTGACGGTTGCTTCTTCAAATCCTTCTGTTGATGAAATAGGAAGCCAAACATTAGATACTTTGGCTCTATAGATCGCATTTGGATTTGTCATGTCAAAACGCAAACCGGCATTGATGATGATGCCTTTATACTTGAGTTGATCCTGCACATAGCCGGAAATTTCAAGTGGCTTCATCGCTTTGCTTGTACGCTCATTCACAACAGTCGGATTAATTGCATTCTTGCTATAAATATTTCCACCATATTCATCAGTGTAAATATCAAAGAATGGATTACCATCCCAAGGTAAACTATTATTGTGACGACGAAGCTCATAGCTACGAACCTCGAATCCTGCCTTGAAATTGTGAGTAATATCACCGGCATCGATATTGGCATTATAGAAACCATCAAATTGCAAGAAGTTCTGACTTCTGAATTCGAATGCACGTTCATTACCATGCTTGATAAAGAAACCTTGGAGACCATAAGGATTATCAGTGCTGGAAGAATTGGATTGGTCTTCGATATATCCTGTAAGAGGATTTCTTTGATAAATGTCGAGGAACAAATATCCATCAGCAGTACGCTGTGTGCGCGGTGCACTTTGGAACCAATCAATCGCTCCATCTGAGTTATCAACCAATTCTGAAGGGAATTCAGATTTTGTATTTGTTCGTGGTTGATACAAGTCTTGTGGCTTGTAGACTTCAATTGTTCCGAAAATGCCTGGATCATCAAAGCTGCTACGCTTTGCAACTTCATTATTATTTGAATTTGATGATACAGTGAATTCGAAGAAGCTATTGGAAGACAATGTTTGATTAATACGGATGAATGCATTGTTCACCACATTATTAACCGCTGCTAATTTTGCTGCATATTCAGGAACGAAAATGGTATCTCCACCTGACAACTTACCTGTGTTTAAATCTACTCTTTGATTCTTCACACCAAAATCATCTGCATAGAGCCAACCCCATCCCATACGCTCACGACTTGTCAAACCAATTTGACCACCTAGAGTCACACTGAGATCGCTGAAATTGAATTTCATACGACCTGTCAAATTGCGAACCCATGTTTCTGAATTAGGGAGTTGTCCAAGATTATTTCCAATAGGATCAATCACGCCAAGTGAAGCACCACCATAAATTTCTCTTGAATAACGACCTGCCAAGAAGAATGTGGCATTTTCAAGTACTTGCAATGGACCACCAAGTCCAATGTCAAAACCATTTTCATCTTTGTTCATCAATTTCACGCCATTACCTGCAGAACCATACAATGCAGGAAGATCTCTTCTCCAACGAAGATATCCTTCATAGCGATCTGTACGACCTGTCTTAACAACAGTATTCACAAATCCACCAATAACATTTCCATACTCTGCAGAAAAACCACCGGTCAAAACCTGTACTTCTTCAACAGCAAAGTTTGATACTGTCGGTGAATATGTTGTTCCACTTGAACCAAAACCACCGCTGAAACGGTCGGATACTTCCAAACCATCCACACGGATTTGTGTTTCATTCGCTCTGGAACCACGAATTTGGAAACCATTACCTGTTCCCTGAACACCTGCATTCAAAGCAACGATGCCTTGAACTGTTTCACGAGCAACACGAATATTGTCTTCGCCCTGATTACTGCGCAAAGAACCAATTTGTGTTTTGCTCACCATGTTCTGCTCTTTCTTTGCATCTACGACAACAGCATTCGATGTGACTGTTGACTCTTGCATGCGAGCATTCAACTCTGTTGTCTGGTCAGCAGAAATGCTGACGGTTGCCTTAAAATCTTTAAAGTTTACGGCTTTAAAGACCACAGTATATGTACCGGCTGGAATGTTTACGACAATATACTTGCCGTCTGCTTTGACAAATGCGCCTCGAGTTGTTCCTTGCACACGAACTGTGGCACCAACAACCGGCTTGCCTTTATCATCTGTCACTTTCCCACTGAGTGTGCCATAAAGACCGGCAATTGCACTCAATGGAGCGGTAAGCATACATAGAAATAATGCCAGGAGCCTTAGTTTCATAGTATCTCCGAAAAACCGAGATGACTCGGATGATGAATAGTTATAAGTAAATGTAAATGTCAATAATAATGGGTTGCCTACATAATAGACAACCCATTTGAAATCTTATCGCACGATTGAGAACATTTTTGAGGCTGTTCCATTTGCTGAACGAATGGTACAGAAATATGTACCTGTCGCAAATGAAGATGTTGAAAGAATCACGGATCCTTCAGCACTCAATTCAGCAGGCATTTCTGCTACTGTTTGTCCAAGTGCATCACTGATTGTAACAGAAACTGCTTGATCTTGCTTGCCAAATGAAATGGTAACGAGATCTGTTGCAGGATTTGGCGCGATCTTGAATTCAGGTGTTTGTGCAACTTGTTCATCCACGCTCACAAATGCAGGACGGAAAGCATGGAATTGCACGAAGTTTTCTTCAACATCCTGATTCTGATTTTGGATGCTGACACCAGGAGTACGATCTGCTTGATAAGCCATCATCACGATGCCGTCTTTCACTCTTTGATGCATTGA